>CAZNGK010000161.1:0-2565 GCA_964572575.1 uncultured Thermoplasmatales archaeon
ACATCTCATTTTATCACTAATCTTTATTTTTTTAATCATTTAAACGGACAACGCCAGATTTTTAGAAAAATTTAAATAGAAAATTTTTTTCCTAAAAAAGGGGATGGGAACATTAAGGAAATATCGCTTATAATAGATAATCTCCCGACAGGTATAGTTCTCTTGAACAAGAAAGGAGATATTGTATATAAGAATGCAATTGCTTCAAGAATAAGCGATAAAAGAATAAAAGAGATGTTGAATGGAAGGAGAAAGATATACAAGATAGGAAAAAAATATTTTTCAGTCAGGAAAAAAGAACTTAATAAAAAAGATATGATTTTGATAGATGATGTTACAGAAAAAGTAATGGCTGAGAATGCACTAAAAAATTCTGAAGAGAAGTACAGAGCAGTTTGCGAAAATTCCCTTATCGGAATTATCATTATGAAAGGAAAAGAACTTGTATATGCAAATAAAAAATTTGAGAAGATAACAGGATATAAAGCGAAAAAATTAAACAATACATTCTTTGATTTAATTTATCCCGAAGATGAGGAAAAATTTGAGGAACTTGTTAAAAAAGGCTCAGCACAATTAAGAATTTATGACAAGGAAGGGAATATTAAATGGCTTGAAATGGGCTGTTGTGAAATTGATTATAACGGGAAAGCTTATCTCATCAATGCAATGGATATAACAAAAAGGAAGGAGATGGAAGAGAAGTTGAGAAAGGCAAATATAAAAATGCGGAAAGCACTGGAAAAAGAAAAGAAATTCTTGGAAGAAATTTCTCATTACTTCTTTAATCCACTCTGTATTGCGAAAGGCTATTTGGATTTATCCATACCATATGCAGACCCTTCCTTAAAAAGAAAGCTTGAAATTACAAAAGAAGCTGTGACGAGAGTAGAAAATGTTGTAAAGCATATTGTGACTGAGGGGAGAATATATGAATGATAATGTTTTGATAGCAAAATGAAAACATTTATATTTGTGGAAAGTATTATATATAGGGAGCAGAGGAAAAAAAGAGTCGTCTACCCCTCTGTTCCCTCGCCTCCTTTTGATGAAAAAAATATAAAATTTATTATAAAAGGATAGTATTTAGAAGATGACAATGGAGTATATATACTTGATTCCCTCGCTCATTTCCTCCATATTGCTGTTCTCTATTGGTATCTATCTGCTTTTCACCAAACCAAGAAAAAAATATATATTTTCTCTCTCCCTGATATGTTTCTCAAGTTTTATATGGAACATTGGAATAGTTATAACCAATTTAACAAATGGAAGTATTGAAGGAGCAAAAATAAGTGCTCTCGGAATTATTTTCATTCCATCTGTAATATTTCATTTCTCTGCAGAATATACAGAATTTTTTAAGAGGAAATATTATCTTCTTGCTTATTTACCTGCGTTTATGCTGGCAATTTGCGTTGCTGGTGGATGTTATGTTGTTGATGTCAAATATTTTGCATATGGTTTTGAGCCAGTTTATCAACCAGCGCTCTTTTCCATAAATTCTTGGATAGGTCTTTTTTTCACCCTGTTCTCTACCTTCATACTCTTTAAACATTACAGAGAAAGTGTTGGAGTAAAGAAGCATCAGGTTCTTTATATTCTATTTGCAATACCTGCAAATGCCTTTCTTTCATTTTTGAGTTATGAAATAATGCTTTCACGCCAAATTGCGCAATTTCCAGTGGGCGCCTCCTTGGATTTAGTGATGATACTCCTCATTATCTACGCAATATTGAAATTCAAATTACCTGTTGAATCTCCTGCAGAGATAGATTTTAGAATATTGGCAGAAACTGCAAGTGAGGGCATATGCATTGTAGATCGGGAAGGAGTTATTGAATATTCAAACAGTCATTTTCGCGATATGGTAAAAAATCCAAAGATTTTGGGAAAGAAATTTATAGATTTTATTCCAGACGAACTTCATGAAGAGTTCAGTGGTTATATCAAAAAATTGATTCAAGGAGATAGAATTGTTGGAAAGGAAATTAAATTGAAAAGAGGAGATGAAATTTTTACAGCAGAAATGAATGCCTCTCCAATAAGATGGAATAATGAAATAATAGGAGGTTTTATTACAATAAGAGATATTGAAGAGCGCAAGAGGGTTGAAAGAGAATTAAGAACACAAAAAACATATTTCCAAGCGTTGTTTGAAGGATCTCCTGAGGCAATTGTTTCCCTAGATGAACAACATCGCGTAGTAGATGTAAATCCTGCTTTTGAGAAACTTTTTGGATATACACTGGAAGAGTTAAAGGGAAAAAATATTGATGAATCCATTCTTCCAGAAGATGAAATGGAAAAGGGAAGAGAGCTTACAAAAAAAGTTATTCATGGAGAAGTTGTTAGATCAGAAGGTAAAAGAAAAAGAAAAGATGGCTCTCTTGTATATGTATCTGTTCTTGGTGCCCCAATATTTATAGACGGCAGGCAAGTAGGCATCTTTGGCATTTACCGTGATATTACAGCGAGGAAAAATGCTGAGGAAGAAAGAGAATTTTACAATTCACTTCTTCGCCATGACGTTGCCAACAAGAATACCATCATACAGGGAAATCT
>CAZNGK010000161.1:2665-3811 GCA_964572575.1 uncultured Thermoplasmatales archaeon
TTTTCTAACATTATACAAAATGCAATAATTCATTCAAATTGTAACAAGATAATCATTTCCGGAGGAGAAGAGAAAAGAGATGGAAAGACATTTTATAAAATTTTTATTGAGGATAACGGAATAGGGATTCCTGAAGGAATTAGAGAAGATGTTTTTGCTCCAAGAATTAAAGGAGAAAATAGTCCAGGAAGTGGATTAGGTTTATATCTGGTAAAAAAACTTGTTGAGAGTTATGGAGGAACTGTTGAATTAAGAAAACCAGAAAAAGGAAGAGGAACTGTATTTTGTATTTATATTCCAAAAGCAGAATAGTTCATTTCATATATGATATAAGGAGCTTTGCTCATACCTACTTTTTCATAAGCTTTCATTGCATCCTTATTTTTCTCATGTACATATAAACGAAGCATGCTTACATTTTCTTTCAATGCTCTCTTTTTTACTTCTTCTATTAAAGCTTTCATTACCTCTCGTTTTCTATATTCAACTCTGACATAAATACTCTGTAGCCACCATATATCTTTAGCTCTCCAATCACTCCATTCATAGGTTATCATAATCTGTCCAACTATTTCTTTATTTTCTTCTGCTACAATGTAAAATCCTTTGCTTTTATTCTCGATAATCCTTTTAACTCCCTCAAAAGTTTCTTCATAAGAAATGCTCAAATTTTCTGATTCATCAGCCAATTTAACATTATTTTTAGCTATCTGTTCAGCATCTTTTAACAAAGCATCTCTTATTTTCATGAAAGTAAACAAAGCATATAAAAATAACTTTTTCAAAGGCTTGTGTAAAACTTTTGAAGATAACTCAAGCATTATGAATGTTCTCATAGCATCTTTTCTCCGGAAAATATCTAAGATAAATTTGATGAATGATAAGCTTTTACACACTTATTGTTTAATGTTATGCGGTTTTTTAAAGAAACTAATTTATAATAAAGTATAATAAAGCTCAATCAACCTCCAAGCTCAAATAAAAGCATGAAACAGGTATTTTATTTTTTCAAATTATTGATATTTCAATATCTGGCCATAATTTTCCTATTAAAAGAGAGATGTGAACACCAGACGCTACGATATTTCAATGACTTAAACTTTTAAATAAGAAATGATATACAGACATGGAGAGAATCTTCATAGG
>CAZNGK010000162.1:0-3780 GCA_964572575.1 uncultured Thermoplasmatales archaeon
TAGTAATTTGAACATTGACAATGAAGCGGAACTTCGTATATGCTGGGAACATTATAGGAAATAACGCTAGTAGGAGGTGAAGGAAATGCTTAAAGAAACATTAGAAGTGATTGTTGAGAAAATGAAGAAGTATCGCTCTTTTTATGAGCAAAATGAGATGGCAGTGAGAAGCCAAATAATTGAGCCTATTTTAAAATGCTTAGGATGGGATGTTGAGAACCCAGAGGAAATACAACCGAATGTTTCTACTGATGAAGGAATTCCAGATTATTCTCTTTTGAAAGGAGATAAGAAGGTATTATTCATTGAAGCGAAGAAGTTATCAGTTGACATAGAACAAAGAGAAGTGATCCGACAATTAGCTAAATATTGTTTTGGTGAGGGAATGAGATATGGGGTTTTAACAAACGGTGATATTTGGATACTTTTTAGGGCTTTTCAAGAAGGAACAACAATGTCTGAAAGAATAGTCTGGAAAATCGACATTGAAAGGGATGAACTAACGGCAAGTGTAAGGAGACTGAACACGATATCTAAGGATAATATTAATGACATTGAGAAGCTCATAAAGAAACTCCAAATATTAGACGAAATCTGGCAATCATTAGTCGATGAGCCTGATGAAATTATCAAGGGGTTAATCCCTGTTTTCGAGAAATTGATCAAAGAAGGATATCCTGATTATGAATTTGAATCCATGGAATTTGAGGATTTTCTCAAAGAAAGAATTAAAGAATTAATAACTCCCATAGAAGAAACAGAATATGTTTCTCCACCCGAAACACCCACGTGGGAATGGGGAAAACCAAGAAGAATGAAAATTGGAAGTGATGTTTTTGAGATCAGAAATTCTTATGAAATATTAACAAATACTGCCGAATGGCTCATAAGAAAAGAAAAACTGAAAAGAAGTGAATGCCCGATACCAATAGGAAGAAAACGCCACTTGATAAACACAGAGCCTAAACACAGATATGGAGATAGTTTTAGAGCACCAAAAGGATTATCTAACGGATTATACATTGAAGTACACTATAGCACTGCTGGATGTATAAATAATGCCAGACGACTCCTTGAAAAATTTGGTTTTAGAGGTGATATGCTGGAGGTACAATAGATGATATTCAGGACTTCCAAAATGGCGTACATACGTTTTCGTTACACTTGCCCAAATAATGCCAAAGGCCAAACTTCGTATAGCCCGAAAACTTTATATAAAATTGTGCCTAAGAAAGACAAAAAGAATGAATGAGAAAATCTTAAAACTAAAAAGGTGTTTAATATAACTATGGAAAAAGTCGTTTCTAACAATTACAATACTGAAATAACCGAACAAGGAAAAAATGATAGACAAAATGTCTACAAAGCTCAAGACCATTACTTTACCACTGCCTTATAAGTTAGGCACCGTAAATTGCTACCTCATAAATACTGACACGGGCTATATCCTGATAGACACGGGATGTTCAAATAACCGCAATGAGCTTGAAAAAGAACTTGAAAGCGCTGGCTGTAAACCCGGCAACCTTAAGCTTGTCATCTTAACCCATGGAGATTTTGACCATACCGGCAATGCTGCATATCTTCGGGAAAAGTTCGGTGCAAAAATAGTCATGCACAATGACGATTCAGGAATGGTTGAACACGGAAACATGTTTTGTAACAGGAGAAAATGCAATATTTTTCTCAGAATGATAGCTCACATCCTGTTCAGATTTGGCAAAAAAGAGCGATTCAAACCAGATTTATATATTGACGAGGAATATAACCTCTCTGAATACGGATTCAATGCAAAAGTTCTTCACATTCCAGGGCACTCAAAGGGTTCAATAGGAATAATGACAGCAGTTGGCGACCTTTTTTGCGGAGATTTGCTTGAAAATAAAGACAAACCGGTTCTCAGTTCTATTATGGATGACTTATCGGCAGCTAATGGCAGTGTTGAGAAACTGAACAAATTGAGAATAAAAACTATTTATCCGGGGCATGGAAAGCCCTTCCAGATGGAGCTGTTCATGAAACAATTCAACCAGAACGCTCTGGAGAAAATGGATGAAGCAACAAATGAAACGAATAAGAATATAACCAGAGACAATTTATGATGGTAGATTTCTTATCTGAGAGACCAACAGAAAAAACTACAAAATATCTCTTAATTTTTAGTTTCCCAGTGCTTATTATCATAGCATCGGTTGTAATGTATTTGTTGAAATTATCCAACTTTCCCGGAACTCTGAATGAAACCCAACTTGGATTTAATGGTGAGTATATTAAATCTTGCTTCAGTCGTATGAGCAATGAGGATATGTCAATTTTTATTATCGCCAATATCTTTGATTATGCTTTTATGATTGCTTATGGCACATTCTTTTTCAGTTTAGCGTTAACTCTTACAAGGAAATTAAAAGAAGGCAGTGCCTGGAAAAAAATCGGGAATTCTATTTCTATTTTTGGAATAACTGCTTCATGTTGTGATGGTATTGAAAATATTTTTCTTCTAATAATGGCATCAAATCCCATAAATTTTCCAAATTGGTTAGCAATTGGTCATTCTTGTTTTGCACTGGCTAAGTTTATTCAAATGTATATTGTTATAGGTTGTATAATTTTAATGGCATCAATAATCTTTCTATATAGATTAAAAAAATAAACTTTGATAAAGGAATCTCATAATCGCTTCAGAGAAACAACAAGGTTAATTAATGAGTAAAAAAATGAATCAAGGAGCTAACTGAGAATAAAAGAAGATAAAGATAGTTTTCTCGCCAATGAAAAACAGAGAACGGCACAGCACATCAGATAACACAGCATTTACGCTACGGGCTTACGCCCTTGCTCTTCGGGATATTGCTCCCTTCGGTCGCAATGTTGTATATTCTTGAAATGCTAACAGAAATTCGTTGGCAAAATATGCTGATAGTGATTGAATGGAACCGATAACACAAATGATAATATATTTCCTGATTGGGCTCTTAGCAGGTTTTATGAGCGGTATGTTTGGAATTGGCGGTGGCTCCGTTAGAATACCTTTGCTTAATCTTGCAGGACTACCCCTGCTCACTGCTTTTGGCATCAATCTATTGGTTATACCCTATTCCTCGTTAGTTGGTGCAATTAGTCAAAGGAAGAATATAGATTGGAAAATCGCTTTTTATATGATAATTGGTGGGACTTTAGGTTCACTAATTGGTGCATTTCTTGCCGGGTTAATTCCAACGCTAGTTCTAGCAATCATATTCGTTGCTACTGCCTTTATAACAGTATTTGGAATGTATCTTGATAGAATTGCCCCGAGATTTGCACAGAAGATAAATCCATGTTCAAAGAGCATTATTACTGGTGCATTTTGTCTAAATCTAATAACCGGGCTTCGTGGTGGAAGCGGCGGTTCTCTCTTCCCGCCTTTCTTAAAAACTATGAAACTTGATATTCATAGAGCAATTGCTACTTCATTATTCGTAACCATCTTTACATCTATTTCCGCTGTGTTCATCTATTGGAATCGCGGCGATATAATCTGGCTTCCAGCATTGTTCGTCCTTATAGGAGCAATGATTGGTGCAAGAATTGGAAGCAAAGTTTCATTAAAGACAAAGCCATTTTGGTTAGAAATTGGGCTTATAGTTTTCATCATTGCCCTTGCTTTAATAACAATCTATAAGGCAATATAATTAAAATAATAATGAAAATCTTCTTATCACACAAACCTTCGGTTGCTTCAAAACCCATCACTTCCAGGCGCCTAACAGAGTGTATGCAGTTCGCCTCGCCCAAATTGCA
>CAZNGK010000163.1:0-3778 GCA_964572575.1 uncultured Thermoplasmatales archaeon
ATTTTGGAAAAGATAACATAAGGAATCTATAACATATGATGCATATAAAGCCTGATTTTTCAATATAGTTGCTGATTAGCATTTGCTCAAAAAAATTTGCTCAAAAAACAACAGTTATAGCATCTTTCTAAAGCAAAATATAGAAATATATGTTGTCCATATTCCCTTAATGCTACCAAAAAAAACCACTTCCTTATGCCCGGTTTGTAGGAAGGTTATACAGGCTGAAATTTATGAAAAAGATGGAAAAGTAATGATAAAGAAAAATTGTCCAGAACATGGATTTTTTGAAGATGTTTACTGGAGCGATGTCGAAATGTTCGAATATGCAGAAAAATACTGGCCAGAAGAACAGACTGTTAAAAACCCAAAATATCCTGTTGTGGACGGCTGTCCTTTTGATTGCGGACTTTGCGATGCCCACAAAACGCCGACGTTGCTCGCTAATATTGACATTACTAATAGATGCAACCTACGCTGTCCAATTTGCTTTGCAAATGCAAATGCCTCTGGCTATGTATATGAAATAAGCTATAAGCAGGCTGTTGCCATGATGCGATTACTCATGGAAAATGACCCAAAGCCTTATGCCATACAGTTTTCAGGGGGAGAGCCAACGATACATCCCGATTTTCTCAAAATGGTTAAAGAAGCACGCAGACTTGGTTTTGTGCAGGTTCAAGTTGCAACCAATGGGATAAAGCTTGCTGAAGATGCGACATTTGCTCAGAAAATGCTTGATGCCGGCATGCATACAGTATATCTACAGTTTGATGGAACTGATGAAAGAGTTTATAGAATCGCCAGAGGAAGGGATCTTTTTGAAGTCAAAAAGAAAGCAATAGAAGCCTGCAGAAACACGAGGCCAAAGCCATTAAGCACTGTGCTTGTGCCCACTATAGTGAATGGTGTAAATGATGACCAAGTAGGCAAGATTTTCTGGTTTGCAGTAGAAAATATAGATGTTGTCAGGGGAATAAATTTTCAGCCAGTTTCCTTTGCAGGAAGGATAGAAGATGAAGAAAGAGAGAAGCAACGTTTTACTATCCCTGACTTAGCAGATAGAATGGAGAAAGCAACAGATGGAGTAATTTCTAAAAAGGACTGGTATCCAGTTCCTTGCGTCCTGCCTCTTTTTGAACTTGCAATGGCACTGGATAACAGACCAAGGGCTGAGTTTACCATTCATCCTCACTGTGGAGCTGCAACATATGTATTTGTTAGGGGAAAAGAAATCATACCAATAACGCAATTTATTGACGTCGAGGGCTTTCTGGAGGAGGCAAAGGAAATTGCAGAAGAAGTAAAAGGTTCGAGGCTTGCGAAGATAAAGGGAATGACAAAAGCAATGAGGCTTCTGAAGTATATCGATGATAAAAGCATGCCAGAGGGAATGAAAATTAAAGAAGTTATTAAGGAAATACTAGGAAAAAGAGATAAAAGCAGTCTTTCTAAATTCCACTGGCAGTCTTTATACATTGGAGCAATGCATTTTCAGGATTTATATAACTATGACATCCAGCGTGTTATGAGATGTGGAATTCATTACGTAACTCCAGATGGAAGAATCATACCTTTCTGTGCATACAACACTGGAGCAACTTATCGCGAAGAAGTGGAGAAAAGATTTTCTGTGCCTTTAGAGGAGTGGAGGAAAAAACATGGTGAAAGTTAATGAGAGATGCATGTTATGTGCTGGCTGCGTTGGCATATGCCCAGTAGATGCAATAACATTGTATGAAACAGGTATTTATATAGATGAGAAGTGCATTGGTTGCGGAGCTTGCATAAGATTTTGCCCAGTGGGGGCATTGGAAGAATGAAAGGGATAAAATGAAGGTTGATTGTTTAATTGTTGGGGCTGGTCCTGCAGGAAGTGTTATGGCAGAACAGATGGCTTCAAAAGGCTTCACCACAATGGTTGTGGAAAAGAAGCAGGAAATTGGAATATTCAAAAGATGTGCAGAAGGCGTAACAAAGCACGGAATTGAGAAACTTGGAATAAAGATTAATGAAAGTAGCATAGCAGGAAGAATAAGAGGGGCAATGCTTTACTCTCCAAGTGGAAAAACTGTTGTTATGGAAGGAAAGGAAATGGAAGGCTTTGTTTTGGAAAGAAAAATATTTGAAAAGTGGCTTGCAAGCAAAGCAATTGAAAATGGAGCAGAATATATGGTGAAAGCTCAGGCAATGGGAATGCAGAAGAAAAATCAGGCATGGGAAGTTAAAGTAAGAAGTTTGGAAGGAATGAAGGAAATAGAGGCAAAGTTAGTAATAGGGGCAGATGGAGTAGAAAGTAAGGTTGGCAAATGGGCAGGACTTAATACTGTAAATAAGCTAACTGACTATCATTCCTGCTTTCAATATGAAATGGCAGGAGTAAACATTGATAAAAATTATATTCACATATTTTTTGGAAACGACGTTGCCCCTTGCGGATATGCATGGATTTTCCCAAAGGAATTTTCAGCTAACGTTGGTCTTGGCATTTTAGAAAAGAAGGCAAAAATGAAGGCATTTGATTATGTAAGAAAATTCATTGAGGAGCATGAAAACATTTTCAGAAATGCTCAGCCAATAGAGGCAAATGCAGGGGGTGTACCTGTAGCCCATTTTACAGAAATGACAGCAGATGGAGTAATGCTCGTTGGCGACGCAGCCCAACTTGTTAATCCAATTCATGGTGGAGGGATAACGAGGGCAATTCATTCCTCTCTTATTGCATCTGAAGTTGCAGAAAATGCAATGAATGAAGGAGATTTATCGAAAGAAAGGCTGAAGGAATATGAGATGAAATGGGAAGAGGAATATGGAGAGAAGACCAAGAAGCTCATGAAGCTTCGCAACTTTCTTGAAAAGCTTGAAGACAAAGATTTTGAACTTCTTGCAGATATATTGCAAGGAGAAGATATCTTTCAGCTGACACAGGCAAAGCTGAGCTTTTTCATTAAAAAGGTTATGACGAAGCCAAGCTTACTTGGTCTGGTGAAGAAATATTTAATGGACTAAATTTTAGGGATTAAAATCGCTAATGGTCCGAGAATAAAGCAATTTATTGTAGATATCTCCTCTCCTACTGTAACTGTAATTTCTGCTGGACCAATGCCAAAAACATAGCTTTTTATTTGGATTTCATTCCCTGGAGATATTGATGAAATAATACCTTCTGCATGTTTACCAATAAGTACTAATCCATTTATTTCAATTGACCATGCAACATTATTTACTTCCACCATCCCAATATTTTTTACAATAACAGTTAATCCTAATCCTCCAGAAATTTCCTCTATATATATCGCATTTTTAATGGAGAATGTTGTATTATCTTCTGCAATTATCCCACAACAGCCTAAGAAGCCTGCTATAACCTCATATTTGCCATCTGAAACTTGATCTCCGTTTCCGTTTTTCTGGTCCCATACATAATTGTAGCTTTCGTTTGGTTCAAGAGCATATCTCAGTTCATCTGTAGGTACTGAAATAACCTGATGATATTCCCCATTATCTGATATGAAAAATATATAGAAGTATGGGATACCTTCTATCCTTTGCTCTCCTACATTGCTCACTGTTATGTTAACAGGTTCACCATAAACATAGATTGATTTATCTGTTGTAACTTCAAGGCGGTAGTCATTAACGCTGTTAGCATAAGAGAAGGTGGGTATGCTTGGAAATAAAGTGGAAAATAAGATAGTTAACACAGCCATTGACATTAGCTTCTTCAACCACATGAAATTTCAACCTAATTTTTGTATATAAAATTTTCCTTAAAAGA
>CAZNGK010000164.1:0-3772 GCA_964572575.1 uncultured Thermoplasmatales archaeon
GGGTAAAGTCGCTTTCCCATTCCCGAAGCCAATATCAGAGCCTTCATTAATTCACCAAATCTCCTCTAAAATTTTTCTCAAATTTTCTTTAGAAACCTTTCGGGGATTATTATTTATTCTATCAGGTGTAAAACTTTTTTCTAACAGCATTTTCAAGTCTTTACGGTCAACACCAAAATCTCTTAACCTTATTTTTTCTACTATCTCATTTAACAACCTTCTAAACTTCTCTTTTGCTTCTGTACCATTTTTGATATCCATGATAGAAAAGATTTCATTCATTCTTGTCCTAACAAAATTTAGCCCCCTAGCATCATTGCAGTCCTCCTCACACACCAACGAATTAAACTCCAGGAATGATGGCATTATTAAGGCGACAGCATGACCATGCGGTATGCCAAAATATGATGTGAGGGGATAAGAAACCGAATGGCAAGCTGTGGTCTTTGATATGTTTATTGCCTTTCCAGATAAGTGTGCTGCCTTCGCCATGTTAAGCCTAGATGCTCGATCTGGATTGTTTACTGCTTTCTCAATATTTTTCAGACCAATTTTTACTGCTTTAATAGCATATTCCCTTGACTCCCTAGTTGAGTTTATTGACCAGAGAGATTCTATTCCTTGGCAAATAGCATCAAGTCCTGTAGTGGCAGTAACATACCGCGGAAGAGATTCTGTTAAGGAAGGGTCGACTATGGAGATGGTCGGAAGCATCAAATGCTTATCCGCCAGCGAATATTTTTTCTTATCAATGTAAATTGTTGCAAAATGTGTGGATTCACTGCCTGTTCCAGCTGTTGTTGGAATCGCAATCAATGGTTTGGCACATTTATTACCCTCATTGCAATCTAACTCCCTGCCTTTTATATATTTCTCAGCTCTATCATTTTGGTATGAAAGGACATTTATTATCTTTGCTGCATCTATCGCACTCCCTCCGCCAATGGCAATAACAATATCTGGGTTAAATTTTTGGAATGCTTTTATTCCATTTTCTATAAGCTCGAGATGTGGATTCCCAGAAACCGCAAATCTGGTGTACGAAATACCTCTCAGTATTTTTTCTATTTTATTTTGTGCTCCTGAATAGAAGAAAGATTTCCCTCCCGTGACAAGAAAAATTTTTTTCACATCAAATTTATTTATTATATCTAAAAGTTTATCAACTGTTCCAAATCCAAAAAATTCTTCCTGCATTTATTAGCTCCCCTTCAGCAGTTCCATAAAATTTTTTTTGTTTTCGATTGGCGTCGTCGTAGGTCTTCCCAAGTTTTCCCTAGCACCTTTCTTTACCTTGACGATAAGCATTTTAGGTCCTTTCAGGTTTTTCATCTTCGTTATTGCCTGCTTCAGGCCGTCTCTAGT
Source organism: uncultured Thermoplasmatales archaeon (assembly GCA_964572575.1). Lineage (GTDB taxonomy): Archaea > Thermoplasmatota > E2 > UBA202 > JdFR-43 > VBQI01. The sequence continues at coordinate 1,366 of CAZNGK010000164.1, forward strand.
TGAAACTGCAGTAACATTTCTATACCCACATGATAAAGCAACATTTTCAAAATCTACAGTGTCCGAAACAGTCATTTGACCGCCAGTAGAATCATGTGCCCTATTATCGAATAAAATATGATTAAAATTAGAGGGTTTATAATGTCCAATGGTTGCCAAAGAGCCCATCTGCATTATCACCGCACCGTCACCGTCAAAAACAAATATTTCTTTTTCAGGTTTTTGAACAGCGATACCCAACGCTATAGAAGCAGCACACCCCATGCCTCCAACAGTATAAAAATCCATGGGCTTTTCATTTCTTTCTATCCTATATTCAAATAACTCTCGTGATGTTTTACCAGTGGTGGAAACGATAATCTCTGATCCTTCCAAAGTATCCACGATAGTTTTGATTGCATCTTCCCTTGTCATTTCAAGGTTATCATAATATTTTTCGTTATTCTCCTCTGCATTATATTGCTCTATAATTCCCTTTCTGATGATAATGGCGACGGGGGTATTTTCCTTTTCTGCTATATTTTTCATTTCGGTGATTACCTCATCTGCTTGGTTAATATCTTCTGGAAGAATTTTATATGGCACTTCCAACGTTTCTAGCAGAGGTATCATTACTCTGCCCATCTTCTTATGCTGGGGTTCATCTTTTTTTCCCGGTTCACCTCGCCACCCAATCATCAATATAATAGGAATGGAATAGACATCAGGATCACACAGAGAGGTTATTGGATTCACAGTTTTTCCTAGCCCGGAATTTTGCATATATACTACTGCCACACCTCCAGTTGAAAGATGATAGCCTGTTGCAATAGCAGTGGCTTCGCATTCATTGGCTGCAATAATTTGAGTTAGTTTTTTGCCATGTTTCTCTTCTAAGAATGTCATCCAACCTTTAAATGTCGAATCTGGTATTCCCGTAAAGAATGTTAGGCCATTTTTCTTGAACGTCTCGAATAGATCCGCACAAGATATCATGCTTATCTTCCTCCCGGAATCAAGTTCAAAATCTCTTTTATTGGCATGCATATATCTCTTACTTCATAAAGGCGTTCATAGCGAAGAATTGTTTCTGCAGTTTTTTTCATTGCAGGATAAGCACTTCTTAGTAAATGGTTGGCATATATTACAACATTAACGCCCGCCTCAATCAGTTCAGATTCTGTTATTTTATCATATGTGGTGGGTACAACCACCAGTGGTACTCTTGTTTCAAACTTGGAATATTCTTTGCAAAACTCCAGAATTTCATCTGGTTCTTTTTCTTTGCTATGAATCATGATTCCATCTGCCCCAGCTTCGATATATGCCTTTGCTCTGGTAAGGGCATCCTCCATCCCTGCTTTAAGTATAAGGCTTTCTATTCTTGCTATTATCATGAAGTCTGATGTTACTTGTGATTTTTTTCCCTCTGATATCTTGTAAGAGAAGTTTTTAATGGTGTCCTGTGTTTGTTTTACTTCTGTTCCAAATAAGGAATTCTTCTTCAAACCAACTTTATCTTCTACAATAATGGCTGAAACCCCAAGTCTCTCAAGTGTTCTTACCATAAAAACGAAATGTTCAGTCAGACCACCGTTATCCACATCTACAATGAAGGGCTTTGTAGTGACCTCCATAATCTGCTCAATTGTGTTCACTCGAGAGGTAAGGTCTACAGCACCGATATCTGGCTTTCCCTTTGCAGTGGAATCCGTTAAACTGCTTATCCATATTGCATCAAATTCTTTTACTTTATCATCCTCTATTAGCTGTGTTTTTTCTACAATAAGTCCTGAGATTCCATTATGGGCTTCTAGAACCCGTACTATGGGTTTTACTTCTAATAATCTCCTCAGTTGCTTTCGTCTAATCTCGGGAGTGGTACCTAATTTGCGAATGGCGTTTGCTATATCTGTTGATGAAATGCCAGAAGTATATGGCACCTCAATAAGTTCCCCTCCCCACTCTTTTAATACTTCAATTACTCGTTCCCTAATATTTTTTTGTGCACCTTTTCGCCAGTCATCACCATGTACTACATAATCTGGTTTTAATTTCTTCAAGTTGGAAACATAATCCAGTGTCTCCTGAGGGATAACATTTACCACACCTTTTATATTCTCCACTATCTCTTTACGTTGTTCATATGTAAGGAAAGGTAATCGCTTATAATTTGCAATTGCCTTATCGGTGAGAAGTCCGACGGTTATCTCTCCCAATTCTCGTGCTTTTCTAAATATATTCATATGCCCATGGTGCAATAAGTCTGCACTCATGGCAACATAAACTTTTTTCATATTTCACCTAATATGCAATGCAAAAGTCAAATTAAATATTTGCTATTGTGGTGTCAGTGACATCGGTAACATTTTTAGTATATGGGATAGTTTACTTCCACATCCTTTTACAATGTTTTTTACAATCTCAA
>CAZNGK010000165.1:0-3738 GCA_964572575.1 uncultured Thermoplasmatales archaeon
GATGGAATATAGAGAATTTTTATAGAGATGGAGAAAATTTCATGATAAAAACAAAAACTGATGATTTTATCGTAAGATATTTCTTTTTCTTATTCATGTGCATCATCTACAATATTTGGTATTTTGTAAGGGCAATTCATCCAATAATAGCCGAGCAATGGAAAGATTTTATTGAAGATGAAATGAGAAAAGGAAAAGAAATTGAAAAGTTGCTGAAAGATTATTCAATGTATTATGCATGTATGGAAATTTTAATTGATCTTTTCTTCTTAGTCACGGGAGTATCTTTTGCTTATTATCTTATAGAGAAAGTAAATTTTTGTAATTTCAAATGAATATGGCGAAATGTGGTTAAAAACTATTCATTTTTTATTCACCTATTGGCTATAAAAGTATGCTAACAGCCAATTTTTGGCTAACATGCGAAGATACTGTGCTACGTCGAAAAATATTTATAAGTCTCAACATATACAAAATTGGAGGCGTAAAAAATGAGAGGAAAAATGATAATGTGCATATTAGGGGTGTTATTAGTAGTATTACCGATGATTACTATAATGAATGTTGAAGGCACTGAAGGCAAGAAAATTGAAATACCTGATATTGAAAACGATGTTTTAGCTGGAGCTGGTATAATAGAAGAGCCATCTATCTATAAAATAGACGGCATAAGCAAACAAATCTCTGTTTTATGTCATTCTTCAAGCAATATCCAAAGTTTTGTAAGAAAAACCATAGACGATCCAAAAACTATATATGTGGATGATAATTTTATAGATGATCCAGCTAACCATAAATGGAATACTATCAAGGAGGGATTAGAAGATGCTGAAGACGGAGATATTATTATAGTGTATGATGGCGTATATCACGAACATGTTGTAATAAACAAGTCTATATCTTTAATAGGAAACGGTCCTGCAACAACAATTATAGACGGGGATAAAATTGAATGGAAAGATGTAATTCATGTTTTCGCAGGCAATGTCACGATATCTGGATTCAAAATAATCGAAGCGGACGACGATGCCATAGAAATTGAGGGATGGGATAATATAACAATTTCAAATTGCGAATTTGTTGACAACTTGGCAGGAATTACTTTCTCTTGTTCTTCTAATGGAAGTATAGAGAATTGCGCATTCAACTATAATTCATATGGAATATTCGCTTTTGATGCAACAACAATCCAAATAAATAATTGTGATTTTGCAAATAATTCATACGGAAGCTATTGCATAGATTCTGAAAACATAAACTTTTCAAGCTGTAATTTCTATAAAAATGCAATAGGTATATATCTCGACGATTCCTCCAATAATCATGTAATAGATTGTGAATTCTACAACAATTCCAATTATGGAATATATGGACACCATGCTGAAGATTTGGAGATGCGAGGATGCGCTCTTGTTAATAATCAATTTGGTATTTATGTGGCGCATGGAGGAGGCTCTCTTTTAAGAAATAATGTTTTCAGCGATAATGTTTATAATTTTGGGAACTGGGGTTCAAAAGTATCTGATTTTGAATGGGATGTCGATACATCGAATACAATAAACGGTAAGCCAATTTATTATATAGTGGGACAAAGTGATTTGGAATTCAATGAAACAATGGACATTGGCTTTTTAGCCTTAGTTTCATGTGACAATATTTCGGTAAAAAATATTACGACATCAAATAATTGTAACGGAATAGTTCTTGTGGGTACTACAAATTCTTTAGTAAAGAATTGCCATATCTATGATTGCCACTGGACGGGCATATTTTTGGGGAGAGACTCCAAGTATAATGTAATAGAAAATTGTGAAATTCATGGAGTAAATAGAGGCATTCAATCATCATTTAAAGGAGAAAATAATTTAATCAGCAATTCTACTATTTATAATGCTGAAATAGGTCTCTTCATAGGTAGCAAGCATAACGAAATAATGAATTGCTCCATCCATGATTGTAGTGAAAGGGCTATTCATTGGACATATGGTATTAGAGTAGAAAATTGTAGCATATGGAACAATAACTGGGGAATTGCGGGTAATCCAAGATCCGACAATATATTTAAAAATAATACGATGTGGAACAACACATTCAACTTTGGTTTCGTTCCAACAAAAAAGACATCGTATTATCATCAAACAATCGATAATAATACAATAAACGGTAAGCCGGTTTATTATATAGTGGGACAAAGTGATTTGGAATTCAATGAAACAATGGACATTGGCTTTTTAGCTTTAATTGACTGTGATAATATAACTGTCAAAAATCTCTTATTCCAAAATAATTATAATGGTATATTGCTTGCGGGAACAACAAATTCAAAAATAATCAATTGTACGGCATCAGATTGCTTCTTGGGTTGTGCTTTGGCATCTTCTTCAACAAATTATAATTTAATAAAAAATTGCACCACCCATGACAATTCGCATGGCATTTTCATTTCTTATTCTTCGGGAAATAATATTGTAAATTGCAGTTCCCATGATAATACTTATGGAATATGGATCCACTATTGTCCACTACCAGCAAATATATTAAGGAACAATAGTGTATGGAATAATGAACAAAACTTTCTGATGAGGGGGGGAAGCGTTGATGAATTTAAACAGGATATAGATACATCGAATACAGCTGATGGAAAACCGGTTTATCATATAGTAGGGCAGAGTGGCTTAATTTTTGATCGTGTTCCCGCAGGATGGCTTTGCCTTGTGGAATGCAACAACATCGTTGTAAAGGATATGACATTTTCACATACCGACCAAGCTTTATTACTTGTCAATACGAGCAATTCGACGATAATGGACTGTACTGCTTATGCAACCTCCAGAGGCTTTTCATTCTATTACAATTCAAATAATAACGCCATGGAAAATTGCGTTTCCTATGGCAACGGATATGGCATATATTTCTATGATACAGCGGATAACGATAAAATAAATAATTGCGAAATTTATAATAATGGTATAGGGATTTACGCTTATAAATATTCAACAAATCATGTAATAGAAAATTGCATATTCCATGATAATGGAGAGGGTGTGCTGCTATACTATCATTCCAATGATAATTCCATCCGAAATTGCACATTTTACAACAACGACTGTGCAATTGATTTATACTATAAAGATGAATCAAATGAGATAACAGGATGCAGAATTTATGATAATGTTTATGGGATTGATTTGTATTCTTATGCAAAATATAACACAATAGAGAATTGCAACATTTCTCACAATAGTGCTACCGGAATAAATATGTACAAAGCTTCTCACAATGTAATAACAAACTGTGATATTGTGGCCAATTATTATGGAATTCATTCATATACCTCATCAGATTATAATTCAATTTATCACAACAGTTTCATAAACAATGCGGCGTATAAGCAAGTAAGAGACGAGTGCAATAATAATTGGGATAACGGATATCCTTCTGGAGGAAACTATTGGAGTGACTATACGGGAAAAGATATTTGCCAAGGAGAAAATCAGAATATATCAGGAAGCGATGGCATAGGAGATACACCATATATAATAATTGGAGGCTGTCCAATAGAATATAGCCAAGATAGATATCCAGTAGTGGATAAAACTTCACCAATATCGTGGCATACCCCAAGCTGGCTCGGAAACAGGAATGCAAAACCAAGTACAAGTATAACAATACACGCAAAAGAAGATGATAGTTTATGGTATGAGATACACTATAAGGTCGATGGAATTGAAGGCGTGG
>CAZNGK010000166.1:0-3701 GCA_964572575.1 uncultured Thermoplasmatales archaeon
TTTAAGTAAGAGAAAATAAAATCAAAATGATATTGCGTATCTATAAAATATTACCCCGAAACAGCGATAATATTTTAGCCACCATAAAATTTTATAGCAATTCTTTATTAATGAGTGATGGAAGGCGATGGCATTGATAATATTATTGAAGAGATTCTTGAACAGATCGATGCTGATAGGAGTAAAATAGAAGCCGATTTGAAAAAATTCATTGATTATGGTGTTCCCTTAGAGCAGGCAAAGGAGGCAATTTTACATAAATATGGTGGAATATTGAAAGAGAAAAAGCTTATGAATATAAAGCCAAATGAACGGGGCATATGTACAGTTGCCAAAGTAGTGGCAATTGATGAAAGAGAAGTTGAGGTTAGAGGAAGTAAAAGAAAGATTTACCGTGGCCTCTTAGGGGATGAAACTGCTGTCCTTCCTTTCACTGCATGGAAAGATTTTCATATTGAAAAAGGAGATGTTATAAAAATAAAAAATGCCTCATCTAGTGAATGGGAGGGGCAACCCCGCTTAAGCCTATCTGAATGGAGCGAAGTCGAAAAGCTTGATTATGATATTGACTTAGTAAAAAGACCCCCCCAGCGATATAACTTAATAGATTTAAGAGCAGGCCTATCAAATGTTGAGGTGAGAGGAAAAATTGTAGAATTGGAAGAGAGAGAAGTGAGCATTGCAGGAGAAACCAAAAAAGTTTTCTCTGGAATAATGGAAGATGAAACTGCCCGCATCCGCTTCACTGCTTGGAAAGATTTTGAACTTGCCCCAGGAAATACAATCAGAATAAAAGGAGGATACGTGAGAAGCTGGCGTGGGGCGCCACAGCTAATTTTTGATGAAAATTCCGAAGTAGAAAAAACTGACGAGGAAATTCATTATGAGCGGAAGGCTATGCCCTTATATAAAGTTGTAGAAGCTGGGGGAGGCGTTGACTTATGCATTGAAGGTGTTATTCTTGAAATAAGAAAGGACTCTGGCATAATTTTTAGATGCCCGAAATGTAACAGGAGAATAAGGGAGGGAATATGCGAGGAGGATGGAAATGTGGAAGGTGTGCCTGATTTGAGAATAAAAGCATTGGTAGATGACGGAACAGGAGCTGTAGATGTAATTCTTAACAGAGAACTTTCTGAAAAGTTGCTTGGAAAGAGTCTCGACGACTATATGGCAGTTGCAAAAGAGGCAATGGATTATGAAGTTGTTTATGAGGAAATAGCGAATAAGCTAGTTGCTCATCCTATACGTATAGCAGGAGATTCTATTCAGAGTGATTTCATTGTTACCATATTTGCAAGAGAGGCAGAACTGCTTTCCATTGATGCAGAAAAGGAAGCAGATGCCTTGCTAATGCAAATGGAGGGATAAAATGAGAGAGCCAGCATGGAGAATATTTGCTGCAGAATATAATGATGCACAACATGTAGTAGAAGGCAAGGGAGAGAAAGCACCAAAATATGTTATCACACCTTTGGGAGCAAAAGTAAACAGGCTTTTCATTATTGGCGTGTTAACTGATGTTGAGGAAATTGGAATTGAAGGGATAAGGAGGAGGGCTCGCATTTCTGATCCAACAGGCATTCATGTAGTGTATGCAGAAATGTTTAAGCCAGAAATAGCAAGCATTCTGGCAGATATGGAAGTTCCAACCTATATTGCAGTCATGGGAAAGGCGAGGATTTATGAGCCAGAAGAAGGTGTGCTCTATCTATCTGCGAGAGCAGAAATGGCAAAAGAAGTGAATGAAGAGCTAAGAAATTACTGGATTCTTGAAGCCTGCAAGAATATGGCTTTAAGGATTGATGCAATGAGAGAGGCAATGAGCATGGAAAATCCGACAGTGAAAAAGCTTAGAGAAAGTGGATATCCTGCTTTAATTGCAGAAGGAGTGGCTGAGGCAGTGAAGTTGTATGAAGATGTTGATCTAAATCATTATGAATTCTTAATGAGAGAAGCTCTATCTTTTATTACTTCTAAAAAAGAGATAAAGAAAGATTTTGGTGAAGAAGAAGAGAAGCTTTTGCGTATAATTGAAGAACTGCAGGGAGAAGAAGGGGCTTTATGGGAAACTGTTATTGAAGAAGGAGAGAAGCAAGGAATAGAAAAGGAAATTGCTGAAGAAGTGATAGCTTCTTTGATGGAAAAGGGAATGGTGTATGAACCACAGCTTGGGAAGCTAAAGTTAGTATAGTTTAAGCAGTAACCTACACAAATAAGAAAAACAATGGTAAAATCATCATGCCAACTGATATGATTGCTACTGTCAGCCCTGCTTTTCTAAGCCTGTATTTTTTAGGCAAGACCGTCTGTGTCATATAAACTGCTCCCATTCCATATATTATTACGCCAATTACTCCTGTAAAAAGAAGAGTGATACTCAGCATTAAAATAACTGTTTTTGAACCAATTATTGCCAGTGGTATGCCAGTAGCCAGAATATATATCAGGAAATATATCATGAATTTCCTGTAAGGCATTTCCCTCATTCTTTTTGCTACGTTCTTTGAAGTTTCATAAACCATTCTGGAAACAGCTTCAAATCCTGCATATACTGTGCCAAATAAAGCAAAAAATACACTTATTTGGTATAATGGTTTAAGCCAGCTTGCAATGTTTGAAAATATCACTGCCTGTTCCTGAAGCAGATTTATATCTGTTGGGAGCTTATACACAACTTCTCCATTTTCTTCTTGCTCACCAAGTAAACAAGCACCTGCTATCATATAGGCGGAGGAAACAATTGCCACTATTGCAAAGGCAATTGCTATATCAACAAGCATTGGCTTTAAGAGAGCATGAGATTTTTTTACCTCTTTTTCATCATCTGGCAGATAAGTAATCTTTTTTTCTTTTCTGAATATATTAAAAAGTTTTTGTGAAAATAAATCAGCATTTTCTTTGTTTTTAAAAACACCCCATTTCTTTACCTTTGACCATCCTGAATAGCCTACAATTGTAACTATCGTAAAAGTTAGTGTGCCTATATAACCAAGCATAATTAGGGGTATTGGCTTCTCAGCTACAGATGGGAATTGCTGGTGCATCCATGTAGGATATTCTGGGATCTTTCCAATAAAAAAGAAATTTGGTAAAGCATCCAGTAAATCTGGCTTAATAACAATTACAGATATAATTGCCCCAACTGCCAGTACCGCGACAAAAAAAGCTTGAGTGTATTCAACAAGCTTATACTTTCCAGCAACTGCCAGTATGGCGGCAAGCAGGCAAAAAGATATTCCCCAAAATAGATGATGACCTCTACCTATCATCCACTGAAGAGTTTGTCCTAATGTATTTATAATGGTTGCAGCAAATAAAGGAATAAATATGAAAATAATGAAGATGAATGCCCAGTTTAGGATACCCTTTTTCTTTGTAGCAAATATGTCCATCAAGTCAATTCCAGATAAAAGCAGAAATCTGCAACCAACATAGGCAATAATATATGATGCTACACTCAGCGTAATCAACCATAGCAGTTTAAAGCCAGCCCATGCCCCAATTAATGGCCCGAGAATAAGCTGACCTTGTCCTATGGTTACCGATGCTACTATTGCACCTGGTCCAAAAAAAGAGAGATATTTTATGTATTTTTTAATGGAAGGTTTTTCTGTCAGTACTTCATCAGGTTCCGGAAATTCTATAACTTCCGCCATGTATTTTCAAATGCATATATTTTAATTAAATATTTTGTTTTT
>CAZNGK010000167.1:0-3683 GCA_964572575.1 uncultured Thermoplasmatales archaeon
CCAGCTAGGAAATAGTGCCAGAAAATAAAAATTTACGATTTATTCAACACAGCACAACGTTTTTATATTTTCTTTTTACATATGCTCGAAAGAGGGCATTCATGACATTTTGGTTTCATTGCACTGCATGTATGCTTTGCAAGAAGCCAGAATAAACCAACAATTTTCTCTTCCCTATCCTTTATTTTATCCCATGGAAAAATATTCTTCAACTTCTCCTGAATTTCTTCATAACTTGCTTTTTCATTTACAAGCCCCATTCTTATGGCAATTCTCCTCATATGAGTATCTACAACGAAAGCTTTACTCTGCCCATAAATGGAGGAAAGCATCACATCTGCTGTTTTATCTCCTATTCCTGGAAGTTTTAATAGCTCCTCCCTTGCCTTTTCCTTTGGAATTTTATAAATCCAGCTTAGATCTCCATTCCATTTATTGACTATATGTTGAGATATCTCTATGATTCTTTTTGCCTTGATTCTATGCAATCCCCCAGCTTTTATTGCTTCACTTACTTCATTTTCATTTGCCTTCGCCAGAATAAAGGGAGAGACGGAAAATTTTCTTTTCAATCCAATATATGCTTTTCTTGTATTCTGGGAGGAAGTATTCTGAGAAAGCACAGTAAAAATGAGCAGTTGGAAAGGATTTTTCTTTACTTCTTCATAATCTAATTCTTCATCCTCTTTCCACCAGTATTTTTCATATTTCTGAAGTTTCTTCAACATTTCTTCTGAAATTTGCATGAGAGAAATGTTGCTGGGATATAAATTGGTATTTATCATTTTATACAATAAAATGTTATTTTATGAGACGGATTAGAACATTTACTGAATTTAATCTATAATTTGTGATGATGCTACTTTCCTCATAAAAACTTCGGCATCTCTGGCAATTTTTCCAGATACTTCTTAAAGCCTTGGGGCCATTTTTCTGGTTCCATGCCTTTCTGAGCCAAAAATGCAACCATCCATCTCTCTAAGCCAATGCCTGAACAACCGCTCCAAAGTTGGCTTCGTTGACTTTTTATGTTGAAAGCTTTGGTGTATTTATCCCCAACAATAGATATATTCTGTATCTCAAGCCATTCCTTGTCTCTGCCTCCACGATAGGGCAACCATGCCTCAAAGTCAATGGTGCCCTTTATTTCATCTTCTTCTTCGCCTGCTATTCCTGCCTGCTGGAGGTAGAAAGGCGTAACTCTTGCCATCCTCCATTCCAAGTCAAAAATGTTTTCGAATACATGCTTATATCTTTCAATGAGTTTTTCTCTTATGCCCAGAAGTTGTTCTTTTGTTCCGATGTAAACAATTTCTATGCGATGAAATTCGTCTACTCTCTCTATTCCATGTTTTCCTCCTGCTTCATATCTATCTGAAGGAACAGAATGGTCAAATATAAGCAATGGAAGGCTTTCCTCAGCAATCGTCTTTCCTGCCAATGCAGAATAAATGTTTGGACACTGAGCATAACATATTCCTGCTTTAGGAACTTTTAAGTTTTTAATCAACTCTTCTTCCTCAACACTTCTCTTTATTTTGAGTAAATCCACAAATTTTTCCCATTCTTTTATTTCCCTGCTCTTTGGTTCGCATATGTAATAAATTTCTCCAGCCATTCCTTCAAGATGCCCGGTTTTTATCCATGTTTCAAAAGGAACATGCATTGGCTGTACAATTTCTTTAAAACCCAATGGCAGGATAACTTCCTGCAAGGCAATTTTTTCCATTGCCCTCATTATGGCTGCAGAAGGAGGAAAATAAAACCATTTACCCTTACCAATTAGTTTAATCCATCCTAATTTTTGCATTTCCTCCGATGGATCCTTATTCCATACAGCTTCTTTTTCCTCACTTTTCCACAATAAATGCCAGTATTCCTTTTTTCCCTCATAGTATTGTGCTTCCACCTTCTCCTTAACGAGTCTAATCATCCTATCTACATAATTTTCTCTTAAAAATTCCTCCTCCTTGTCCACTATATTCATTTTAGCAATTTTACCTTCAAACTCTATAGATGCAAAAGGTATTGAGATTTCCCTCAACGGTTCTTTTTCCAGTTCAAATTCAATATTGTATTCCTCTAAATGCAATTTTCTCATGCCAACACGATACTCTCCAAAAAATTTTGAAAGCTGTTTTTTTATACGTAGTGCCCACTCGTGGCTTCGCTTTTTATCACTGATTATTCTCATGAAAAATTTATTACCTTCAATATTCCATTCTACTTTTCCATCGATTTCTAAACTGTCCATGAATTTATTTAACTCGTCTTTGAGCTCATCTGCGTCTCTGCTTAAAGCAATGCTACATTTTAAATCAAATTTCATAAAAAGGAAATGAGAAGGTATTTAAATTTGTATTCTTAAAATAATTTACAAGAAACACAACCAGATGATAAATGACATGATAGTAAACAAGCGTAACATCGTCGTCTTGTACTTGTTAATATCAAGAACTTATGTACTCATCGCTTACTTCAATCATTGGTTAGTAATTTTTGGTACCATCATTCACGGCACAAAAAATCACTAAAAAGAGAAAAAGTAATAAAAAACACGCCATTTATCGATTGTGATTTTAAAGGATGTGAAAAAGTTAGAACTTTCATATATTCCTGAAAAAATTTTGTGCAGAGAAGAAGAACTTCAAAGATTAAAAATTCTTATGAAAAGTGGAAGAGCTATTATAAGCGGAGGAGTGGGGACAGGAAAAACACTTATTGCTCGCTATATAGGAGGAGATGCCTATATAAATTGTTATATAAACAAGACAGAACACAGAGTTTTAGAAGAAATTTTGAATCAGATAAAGCCGAGATTTAATCCAGCAGGTCTGCCGACGCAGAAACTTTGGAATGAAATTGAAAGCGGTAAACAAATTATCTTAGATGAAATAGATGGAATGCATGCTGAGGAACTCAGACATTTTGCTTACACACTATCTAGACAGTATGAAATTGGAAAAAAAATAAATTATATTGCAATAACCAGAAATTCTCTCATTCTAAAGCAGATAATAAATGATGATGCAATATGGAGTACATTTGCAGACAATGCAATAGTTGAATTAAAGCCATATAACTGGGAACAATTAAAGGAAATTTTACAATATAGAGTAGAAGAAAGCTTGAGAATAGATGCCTGCGATGATGAAATTATTTCATTAATTGCAGATATCTCTCTCCATTCTCCAGGACATATGAGAACAGGCATAGATTTACTTCGCAACTCTGCAATTATAGCAGAGAGCAGAGGACATGATAAAATTGAGGCTGAAGATGTAAGAGAGGCAAATAGAGAAGAGCTAATAAGCGATATACATAGCATGGAAAGGGAAGAGGCTATAGTGCTTTTGGCTGTTGCATTGGCGTGCAAAAATAAGGCATATGCAAACATGAAGGATATAAAGGAGGCAATAGAAATTAAAAAGGAAGAATATGGAATAAAGATGGATGAAAATAAATTTAATAAAATTCTCCAGATACTTATACAGCAGGATTTTATATATGAAGGAAAGCTTGGCTACTCAATATTAAATTGTCCCACCAGTGTGCTCATAAAAGAAATTGAAGGAAGAATGAATAAGCTGGAATAGCTGATAAAAATTTGATAACATATTCCAATTCCATCTAAATCAAACAAAAGAATCAAACCAAAGAATCAAACAAAAATTAAAAAAGAG
>CAZNGK010000168.1:0-3665 GCA_964572575.1 uncultured Thermoplasmatales archaeon
GCAATTTATTTATACCCTGCTTTTATCAAAAAACATGGATATCAGGAAATATGACTATGCAACATTACTTGACCGAGCTGTTGCTTCGCTTCCAGAAAATGTTGTAGTTAAGGAAAGATTTGAAATGCCAAAGGGAATCATATTTCATGAAGGAAACACAACCATTTTGAGAAATCTTGCAGATATTGCAGATAAGGTTAATAGAGATGTGAACCATCTTTTCTCTTACCTGTTGAAAGAACTTGGAACTGCTGGAGACATAGATGGCGAGCGTGGAATATTTCAGGGAAAAATCCTGCCAAAAAAAGTTCAGGAAAAGATTGAAAAGTATGTCAATAAATATGTTCTGTGCCATGAATGTGGAAGACCTGATACGAAGCTCGTTAGAATAAACAGGACACTTATGGTGAAATGCGAGGCGTGTGGCGCCATACGGCCAGTTAAATAGACCATACTATGAAATTGTTTGTGAGGAAATTCCAGAAAAAGGCGAGAGCCATTCCAGTTATATTTGCCATCAGGGGATGAATTCCAAAGAATTTTGATAGAATAACGAGCACAACCAGATTTATTATGATTCCGACAAGGGTAAAAAAATGATATTTTAACATTCTTTTGAAAAATTCCTTTAATTTTCTTTTCCCTCTATCCCTGAATGTCCACATATCATTTAAAGTAAAGGCAAATATTGTCCCCCCTTCAATGGCAAGCAAGCCAGCAAACAGCACATCCATTATAGGCAGGCAAGCCCACAGAATAAGCTCATTTGCTATCACACTTGCTGCTCCAACAATTCCAAATTTTATGAACCTCGCAAGCTCTCCCTGCTGCCATGCCAAATCTAAAACATATCTTGAATAGCCCTTATAATTTCTGCTGAATTTTATCTCGGCATCTGCTTTTATTTCCTTAATTTTGTTGTATTTTCCTCTCGCTATAATCTCTATGAGCAATTTTTCCACAGGTTGAATATCGCAATTGGCAATAACCTCTCTTTTAATGGCAAAAATTTGGGTCAGAGGGTCTTTGAAATGGCGGGAAGCTGGCAATATGAGATGAATAAAAAATTTTGCAAGTTTTGACTGTTTTTTCCTTTTCAAATAGACAATATCAGCTTCTTTTACTTCCTTAATTATTTTATTTATTGTTTTTGCATCTGTAACTCCCCCAAGAAACAAAATTGTATCGCCTTTACATAACTTAAAGCTTTTTTCAATGAATTCTTCCAAGGTTGAGGCTTTTATTTTGTTTAAATTTTTATAATTCTTATATGCTACTTCTGGAACAATTATTTCCTTCTCTTCGTTAATGTGACCAAGCTCTTTCAGCATTTTGGAGCTAAAATATGGAATTATTATTGAAATCATGCTTTTCTTACCTTCAATTTTAATCTCTCCTGAGCAATTACAATCACATTTTCTCCTTTTCCAATATATTCATCAGCCTGAGCATTCCATATTTCCCCTCTTACTTTAACCTGTCCATCTGGATTTATATCTGTTATAGCAATGCCATTCATTCCAACTAAATCGCCGTATCCAATTTTTGGTTTTCTTTTTTTTGCCTTTGCCACTTTGTATAAAGCATATGCAAAAAATGCTGCAACAATTGAAATAATCAAAATACTTCCTATCCTGAAAGAAAGATACCAGCTTTCTGGCATTTCCTGTATGGAGGAAGGAGAGGGAACAAGCATTATTCCAAATATTAGAGAAACGATAGCCATAGCTGTCCAGAAACCAAATGTTGGAGTGTGGGCTTCAATAATCATAAAAATGATGCCAAGAATAATGAGCAAAATTCCCGCTGCATTCACTCCAATATATGATAATCCATATAAGGCAAGGATGATAAAAATTGCTCCAATTGTTTCTGGAAGATGAAATGTTGGTGTGAAAAAACCGATTATTAAGCCGAAAAGACCGATTGTAAGGAGCAAAGAAGCTATGCTTGGGTCAGTCAGATAATTCATGATTTTTTCTCTTAATCCCCACTTTATTACATATATTTTTGCATTGCTTACATTTATCTTCCTTCCTTTAACAATCCATCCATCAATTTTCTCGAGCAATTCGCTCACATTTGAAGCAATAATATCAATGCTTCCATTCTCCAAAGCCTGCTTCTCATTCAAAGCAACATTTTCAGTAACAAATTTCTCAGCCATACTAACATTTCTTCCATGCAATTCTGCCAAACTCCGCATTTTTGCAGCATATGCATTTATTTCCTTTTGCGGCGCCGCTTCAGGCATGCCTGTAGCTGGATTTATGATGCGGGGCTGGCAGGCGCCGATGGCGGTGGCTGGTGCCATGGCAGCTATGTCGGAAGCCATGAGGATGTATGTGCCAGCTGAAAATGCCTGGGCGCCAGAAGGGGCGATGTATATAATGACGGGGGTTTTTGAATTCGATATTTTCTTGATTATCTCATCCATTGCATTTGCCATGCCGCCTGGAGTATCGAGTTTTATTATCAACACTTCTCCATCTTTTGCAGCGTCTATGGCTTTTTCAAACTGCTGCTCTGTTCCACCTGCTATCATGCCTTCCACGGTTGCAACATAAACTCTTTTATGTAATGCAAGAGATGAATGGGAAAGCAATATGAATATGAATAGTATGAATACAATTTTTTTCATGCAATAATAATGCAAAATATTTATTAACTCTTACTCAGCTATTTCACCACGTGTAACAAAATTTTTGATTACATTCTCGACCCTGCTTATTGCATGTATTGCCTTTAAAACCTTCTCTCTTTCTCCTCCCTCCATCTCCTCAGCCATTAGCCCCATATATCCTTTTGCTATTGCAAGGGGATTAAAAAAATAATGGGCTGTTTTAAGACGGAAATTTCTTTCTTTCTCTGTTAATATTTTTAGCTTCTCTTCCCTTTTTTTCTTATCAGTTATGTCTAAGCTGAGATTTATTCTCCCAATAAAATCTCTGTCTTTAAATGAATGGGAGGAAGCAAGCAAAATTTTTGAATAACCATCTTTTGTGTAAATCTTCATTTCATATTTTCCATTTCCCACTTTTTTTGTTTCATTACTTCTTAAAATATCCTCGATTCTTCTTCCTACAAGCTCATCAACACTATAACCAACCATTCTGGAAAATGCATTATTTGCAAATACTATTTCGCCATCCTCATTTTCTATGTATATGCCTTCATGAGCAATTTCCAAGATCTTTTCATATAATTTTTTGATTTCCTTCAATTTCTTTTCATTTGTTTTAAATTGTGTCATATCTCTGATTACAAGCATGGCAACATTTTTTTCCAATATGCTGCTCTCTATACTCATATAATATTTTTCTCCTTTATAGGAAATCCATTTGTTATTTTTTATCTCTCTGGAAAAAATTTTCTGGATATCCTTCTCCAGAAAAGGAAATATTGAAATAACTTCTTTTCCTATTGCATCTCTCCTGCTTACTCCAAACCTTTCAACTGCCTTGTTCGCAAATATAATTTTTGCATTTTGGTCTACAAAGCAAATGAGTTCATTCAACCTGTCTAAAGCTTTTTGATGCAATCCCATCTTCCCCACAGGATAGCTCTTTTTATTATAAAAATTAATCGAAATTTTTTGATTTTATGTAGCTTCTTGCCTCTCCAGCAAGATATAGAGAGCCAACTATGGCTATTGTTCTTCCTTC
>CAZNGK010000169.1:0-3632 GCA_964572575.1 uncultured Thermoplasmatales archaeon
CCATAAAAGAATTCATAAAATGAAGGTTATGTATCGTAGCCAGCCTCAAGGCAAGAGGCTCCTTTTCCTTGAAGAGGTAATTTAGGTAATCTAAGGAGAAATTTCTGCAGGTGAAGCAGTTGCATTCATCATCAATTACCTCTCCTCTCACCTTTTTCTTCCCTAAATTTATTTTTCCTTTGCTTGTAAAAATTGTTCCATGTCTTGCATTTCTTGTAGGAAAGGCACTGTCAAAGATATCGATGCCATATTTTACACATTTTTCAATGTCTTCTGGAGAACCAACACCCATTAAGTGGCGAGGCTTCTCATGAGGTAATAAATTTGCTGTTTTTTCAACAACAGCAATCATTTCCTGCTTGGGTTCGCCAATGCAGAGGCCTCCGATGGCATAACCATAGAAATCCATGCTTGCCAGCTTCTGAGCGCATTTTTCTCTTAAATCAGAATATATCCCTCCCTGAACAATTGCAAAATTTCTTTCTCCTTGGCTTCTTTCTGCCCACAGAATGGTTCGTTCAACAGATTTCTCCACCCTGCGCCTGCTATATGGGTATGAGGGACAGTCATCGAGTGCGAAAATGAAATCGCTTCCTATTTTCTCCTGCACTTCAATACATTTTTCAGGTGTGAAAATTTCTTTCCTTCCATCTGGCATGCTGAAAACGATGCCTTCCTCCTTTACTTCTGATGGAAATTTTTTAATTGATTGGAAGCCTCCGCTATCACTAAATATAATTCCATCCCATCTCATAAAAGAATGCACCCCTATTCCAGATACAATATTCATTGCCCTCCTGTAAATATGAAGGGCATTAACAATTATAGCCTTGCTCCCTGCTTCCTTTGCCTCTGCTGGCGTAATGGTTTTAATGCATGCTTTTGTTGCGACTGGCAAGAAGGCTGGCGTTTCCAAACTGACGCCATGCGTCTTCAGTATGCCAGTTCTTGCCATTCCATTTTCTTCAACTATTTTGAACATTTTCAGCATCTTTAATATTGTTTTAGTATCAGCATCGCATCCCCAAAGCTAAGGAAGCGATAATCCATTTTTAATGCTTCTTCATATGCTTTCATTATTTTTTCTTTTCCAACAAATGCAGATGTAAGGAGGAGAGGAGAGGAGTTTGGCATATGGAAATTTGTGAGCATTCCGCTTATAGGCGATTGAAATTTATAGCCTGGCTCAATAAACAAATCACTCCATCCAGAAGATGCTATAACTCTACCATTTTTTGAAGAGCTTTCAAGTGCTTTAACTGTTGTTGTTCCAACTGCAATAACATTGTTAGCATTGTTTATTTTCTCTGCAGCCTCTTTGCTTATATAATAATATTCCTTTTCTTCTTTCATTCTTTTCGGTGGTAGGAAGGTTGCCAGTCCAACGTGCAAGGTAATGAAAACAATTTCCACACCCTTCCTCTTTATTTTCTCCAGCAATTCCTCAGTAAAGTGCAATCCTGCAGTTGGAGCAGCAATTGAACCAGCATGCTTAGCATACACCGTTTGATACCATTCATCTTTTTCCACTTCCCTCTTTATGTAAGGAGGGGTGGGCATCTTTCCAATTTTTTCTATTTCTTCCATCTCTAAGGGAAGCCATATAATGCATTTTCCATTTTCTTTTCCGATAATTTTTCCTTCATGTTCGCCAATATAAAACTTCATTCCTTCTCTTATTTTCCCTTTTATAAGAGCTTCATACTCATTCTTATTCTCTCTCTTTCCGACAATTAATATCTCTATTTTTCCTCCTGTTTCCTTTTTTCCAAATAATCTGACTTTCATCACTCTCGAATTATTAAGCACAATTGCATCTCCTTTTTCAACATAATGAATAATATCTCTGAACCTTTTATGCTCAATTCTTTCTCCATTTAAAACTAAAAGTCTGCATGAATCTCGTGGAATAACTGGAAACTGAGCTATTTTCTCTTTTGGCAGGTGGTAGTCTAGCATTATTCCTTCTTCAAAAAGGGCAAGCCGGTTTTGCCATTTACCTTGACTTTATATCCTGGTGGAAGTGGACATGGTTTGGCGTCTTCCTGCTTCTTTTTGCTGAAGAAATATATCCTCTGTTTTCTTCCTCCTCGTAGTATAACTTCCTTGGTATAGAGTGTATATTCTCCATAGGTGAAAGCCTCTTCCACAGCCTTCCATTCTGGCAGTTCTTCCTCAACTTCAATTTCCTCTTCCTCAATGATGGCTCCTATTTCAAGAACTTCAAGCTCTTCTTTTTCTTCCTCTTCTTCCACCTTTTCTATCACCTTTATTTTTGGCTTAAGTTCCTCAACTTCCATTCCTCCAATTGCAACAATCTCGCCTTCTTCTACTCTCCATTTAGGAACAGCCTTTTCTGCAGTTACAGTTCTGTTAAGGCGAGCACAAACACTGCACAGGTATTTCCTTTCCTCTTCTGGTATCTTCTCCTCACAGATAACACATGGCAGATAATCAAGCACTTGTCTCAAATGTTCTAATTCATCCATTAAAAGATAAGGGAAATATAAAATAAAAATCTTTTGTTTGTTTTGAGATGTTGATGAATAAAAAATGTTTTATGTGGAAATTTATCAAGGCATTTTCTTATTTTACCAATAAAAGTAACACGCTTTTTGCTAAATTTAACTCTGGATGAACAGGATTTAACTTGAATAAAGAATTTCTCCAGCTCGATTTACCTAACGCTCAAAAAGCCATTTCAGAATAGCCATTTGTGCCCACATTCTATTTTCTGCTTCATCAAAAATTACAGAATGCCTGCCATATGCAACATCTTTTGTTACTTCATATCCATAGTATGCAGGAAGGCAGTGAAGGAAAATGGCATCTGGCTTTGCTTTTGCCATAATATCTTCTGTCACTGTATATCCTTGAAAATCTCTAATGCGCTTCTCTTTTTCAGATTCATCACCCATTGATACCCATGTATCGGTGGCAACAACATCTGCGTCCTTGACTGATTGCTCATTTATTTCTTCAATTTCTACTACGCAATTCATCTCCTTAGCTTTTTCTACATAATAGTTTGAAGGCCAGTAATTTTTTGGAGAAACAATTTTTACTTTCATTCCTGCAATTGCTCCTCCAAGAATATATGAGTGAGCCATATTATTGTTGCCATCTCCTATGTAAACAAACTTTATATCCTGCAATTTTCCTTTCTTTTCCTTTATTGTCATGAAATCTGCAATAACTTGACATGGATGTTCTTCATTATCCAAACCATTTATTACTGGCACGCTTGCATATTTTGCAAGCTCAACCATATTTTCATGGCTGTATGCTCTGTACATAATCACATCAACATATCTGCTGAGAACTTTTGCAGTATCCTCTATTGTTTCTCCTCTCCCAAGCTGGATATCATTTTTGCTTAAAAAGATGGCGTGCCCTCCAAGTTTTTGCATCGCCACTTCAAAAGAAACCCTTGTTCTTGTGCTTGATTTCTCAAAAATCATTGCCATTGTTTTATTTTCCATCAATTTTCCATAGCCTTCTCTCTTCATTTTTATTGCATCATCAATTATTCTATCCAAATCATCTTTTACATCGAGCATTGAAAGCAAATCCTTTTTCATATCCCTGCAATATAAATGAATTATAAATTCTTTTCATAGTGTGAAAATGTT
>CAZNGK010000170.1:0-3604 GCA_964572575.1 uncultured Thermoplasmatales archaeon
TCCTTGCATGGGGAACAATTTAAGTATTTCTTTCAGACTTATCGTGGTTATGCATGCGACTCTATGCTCTTCTATTATCTTAGCTACTGTTTCTTCCATTTTATCCCTCCTTTAAAAAGCCATCTCTTTTTAGACCTTCTCTTACATAATATGTAACTAAACTTTTTCTATCCATGTTCTTTTTAACGCATGCTTCATCAAGTGCTTTGACTAATTTGGGTTCCCATTCAAACTGAGGCATCCACGTAACACTTTTGGGTATACCCTCTACCATTTTTTTAATTTCTCCTAAAGGCTTTTCAGGGTACATCCTTACTTTTTCTATGATTTCCACCGCAACTTCTTCTTTTAACGGAGCGATAAATCTAGCTACTTCAAATTTCTTCTCGTCTGAAAATTCCTTTAATTTTGTAGCTATTTTCACTGCCTTATCCTTTGAGAGTGGTTTTTCCTTTAAAAATGTTACTCCACCGGGTGGAGTAATCTTTAAATACTCCTTCACTTCCTCCGAACGTTCCTCTGGTTCTTTCATCAGTTCTATAGTTTCTTCGGGTAATTCTGTCAGTGCAAGATAATCATAAACTGTGCTTTTGGAAAAACCAGTTTTTGCCATTATCATTTTTACTTTCTCTGTGGTTTTCATTCCTCCTAGCAATTCATTCATCTTCTTTATTTTTTCAAAATAAATCCAAGCTGGGATATCCTTTCTATGTTTGTTCTCCATTATAGACAAACCAATAGCTGTAACATCATCAACCTGTTTTACTATACAAGGAACTTTAGTTAATCCTGCTTCAATTGCTGCATTGTATCTCCTGCTACCACAAATTATTCCGTATTTGAACCCAGATTTAGGGTCTGCGGGTCGCACAAGAAGTGGTTCTAATATTCCATTTTCTCTTATGGATTGTATCAATTCTTCATCGTATTCCCATTTTCCTCCTCTTATATTGCACTCGTCAATGCCTAAGTCATCTATATCTACTTCTATTATTTTTTCAACCATCTTTATTCACCTCCTTACATATATCTTTAATTATTTCAGGGGCTGCCTCTAACTCCTTTTTCCAAAATTCTTTTAGCACTTTAATTGCATTTTTTGATGGCTTATATATTTTTTTAAGCCGTCCGCCCGAAACATCAATTTCTGGTGGATTAACAAGGCCTATCTCTTGCAAAATGGATAAATGTTTTCCAACTGCAGCATCAGGAATATTCAGTTCTTTTGATATTTCGTATGCAGTCGCCTCTCCTTTTTTAATTAGTTGCTCTAAGACTTTTCTACGAATAGTTAGAGACAGCACTTTTTCTGCTAATTCATCCATGCAATATAATAATGTTAAATATTATTTATTATTTTTGGTTTTTTGATGAGAAAATATAGTGATATCATAAAATTTTGATACCAAAATTATATTTAAATCCAAATACTATTATAATTTGGTATCAAAAAAATTGGTATCAAAATTATGTTGGCTAAGCAACCATGTTCTAAGACCAATAAGCATTACGCCTCTTTCATAGATGAGAGATTAAAGATAGATAAGAACATTTATTCCATTTTCAAATCATTAGAAAGAAACGAAGCAAAAATTGTGGACATACTTTTACAACTCGATTTAAGCTTATTTAGAGGGAAAAAATATAGAAAAATAAAATTCTCATATAGTACCTTATTAAGAGCTATCATTCTAATGAAAATAAAGAACATAAGATTCAAAAACTCTAAAAGAATTGAGAAAGTTTGTTCCAGATGCAGACACATTGCTTTATCATTTGAAGAAATATAAAGATTTGAAAGAGTTACAGAAGATATTTACAATTATTTTTGAAAAGATATGGGAAATGGCAAGAAAAGAAAATTTATTCAATCCTTACAGAAAATATGATATTGCCATTGATTTCACAGATTGGCTATTTTATGGAGATAAAAATGCACCTATGGTAGTTGGAACACAGCCAAAGAATGGAACAGATAGATGTTATAAATTTGCTACAATAAATATTGTTGAGACAGATAGAAGATTTACATTGCTTACTTTACTAGTCGGACAATTTGATGGAAAAGAAGATATTTTAGCAAAATTGATAGAATATGCAAAAAGGAAGATAAAAATAAGGAAAGTATATCTGGATAGAGGCTTCTTTTCCACAAAGTGCATTCAAACACTCAATAAATATCATGTGAATTTCTTGATGCCATGTACATCTTATTCAACAGTTGTTGCTTTGCTGAAAATATCTCCAGCTCCTTCTGTTGTTAAAGATTTTAGAATAAGATGTTCCAATAAATGTTGTAATTGTAGAAGATAGTGGCAAGAAATGTGCTTTTGCAAGCAATGAAAACTGGGATGAAAATGTATAATCTGTGGATTTTGCTAGATATTATTCTTTGCATCCTCATTTTTGGAATGAAGCAAGCAAGACATATCATAACTTCGAAGTTATTTGCAACAATATTTTACAAAACGGAAGATGGATAATGTGACACTGAATTATGGTTTTTACAAAAGTGTGTTTTTAGTGCGGAATAGCATAATTTTTGTGAAAATTTGCCGTTTTTAACGACAATTTTTACCGTGGTAAAATTTTAAACCCACTATTTTTTCATTATTGAGCCAATTAAACATTGTATCCACCACAAATCGTATGGCATTTGTAGTACAACTTTCGGACATACTAAAAATAAGAAAAAATTCTTATAGAGGTCTTCATTAGCTTATACGGGGATGGGAATAGAAGAAAAGGCAAAAGAAATTGCAGAAATTATTGAAAAGCAGGATGAAATAATCATTGTTGCCCATGCAGATGCGGATGGGATAGCAGGGGGAGCCATTGCAAAAAAAGCATTGCGGGAAAGAGGAATAAAGCATGAGGTTAAATGCATAAATTATGTAAGCAAAAAATATTTGGAAAAATATAAGGAAAAATTTTTATGGCTAATTGATGTTGGAAATGGTAGCATAGATGAAATTAAAAAATTGGGCATTGATTGTGTAATATCTGATCACCATCTTTCTCATGAAACTTATGAAAATTCTCTGAATCCTTTTCATTATGGAATGAATGGTGAATTAGAAATATCTGCTTCTGGTTTAACATATCTCATTTCTTCCCATTTATGTGAAAGCGATGCAAATCTTGCAGTAATTGGAGCCATCGGAGATTTACAGGATTTACGTTCTTGCAGGCTCGAGGGAATGAACAGAAAGCTATTGGCACAATCTACCATAACAATTAGAAAGGATTTACGAATTTATGGAAGAAACAAACCCATTTATAGAATGCTTGCCTACTCAAGCGACCCATTTTTTCCTGGACTGTTTAAGAGATGTAGAAATACAATTGCCTTTTTAAAAAATTTGGGCATAGATCCACAAAAAAAATGGGTTGAACTTAGTAAAGAAGAGAAAAAAATAATTTTATCAAATCTTATAAGAATGTTAATTGAAAAAGGATTCAGCTATGGCTACATTTCCCGTCTTTTTGGAGAGGTATATGAGATGAATGAAAAGGATATTAGGGAATATGCCACTATGCTGAATGCAATGGCAAGATATGGATATGGTGAAAGAGCTATTGATATTTGTATTAAAGGAGAGTA
>CAZNGK010000171.1:0-3600 GCA_964572575.1 uncultured Thermoplasmatales archaeon
CTCACGTTTTTCAAAACCCATATTTTTATCACGCTTGAAGAATTTAAGTTTGTATAGTTTTGAGAATATATCACATTTTTTCTGAATTGAAGCATGCTTTCATAGCTTGCTTCATGTCCATTCACATCTTTGGCAATTATTTTAAATGGGATGTCGCCATTTCCAGAATAATTGAAAACATAGAATCCATTATATTTTTCCATTGAATGCAATCCAGATAAATTTATCTCCGCTTTTTCAATGCCAGCATTATCTGTAATTCTTGCATATATGGAAACATTTTCATTTATTTGCTGTATTGCTGGAAGAACAGCAACTTCTATTTTTGGAGGAGAAGCGTCGTAGAAAGGAGGATTCATAAACAATATAAAGAAAGCAAGCCATGTGAAAAAATAGAATGAAATGCTGCTCAACCACTCCTTCTTGGAAAAGGCTGCAGTATCTATTTTCAGATACTGTAAAATTTTGGCGAGGAAGCCAATGCTTGCTATTGCAAAAAGAAAGACGAGGGGCCATCTTATTGAAGCACTCATACTAGCCCATAAAAATCTTGATATAACTGCAATTACAACTCCAAACAGAAATGATGCCATTGCTGTCTTAGCCTTTCTCTTCTCTGTTTCTTTAAATTTCTTTTCATCGAATTCTGGTAGCTTTATTTCTTCATCATTCATGCTAAGCTATTGCTTAATCATTAAAAAGTTTTTTATTTTGAATCTGGTTTATTCGCATGGAAGTTCTTTCGCCGATAGAAAAAAAATTGCTCTTAGAACTGGAAAAGCGTGATGGAAGGGCAAAGCCAGAAGAAATAGAAATGGAAATGGTAAAGGTTATGAATGCTGTTTCATGGTTGCAATCAAAGAAGCTTGTTTCAATTGAAGAAAAACTTGCTAAGGAATATGAAATAACCGAGGAAGGAAAAAAATTTTTAAATGAAGGACTTCCAGAAGAAAAAATTTTTGATTTTGATGGGCAGATGGTTAAAAACATAGAAGAAAGATTTGGAAAAGAAGAGGCTAAAATAATAATTGGATGGGCTATAAGAAAAGGATGGTGTAAAATTTTTGAGAAAAATGGAGAAAAATATATTAGCATAACTGAAGAAGGAAAAAAAGCTGCTGGGAAAGAAAGGAAAGAAATAGAGGCATTGCAGAATATTTTGCAAGGAAAAAAAATAGATGATGAGATTGCAAACATTTTGAAGAAAAGAAGAGCAATAAAAGAAAGGGAGAGAATAGAAAGGGTAATACACCTGACAAAAAAGGGATGGGATGTTGTAAAAGCTGGAATAAAAATTGAGGAGGAAATATCGCAGCTCACGCATGAAATGATAATAAGCCAAGAATGGAAAAAGAAGAAATTTAGAAAATATGATGTCAAAGCTTTCGCCCCATCAATATATCCTGCAAAACGTCATCCTTTGAGCCAGCTTATTGAAAAAATAAGGAGAATTTTTTCAGAAATGGGGTTTAAAGAAATAAAGGGTAACTATGTTGAATCTGCATTCTGGAACATGGATGCTTTATTTATACCACAGGATCATCCAGCAAGAGATATGCAGGACACATTTTATTGCAGGAAGCCAGATAAAATTGAGGTGGAAGAAGAATTGATAAAAAAGATTGCTGAAGTGCATGAAAAAGGAATAGATGGCTCAACTGGATGGGGCTATAAATTTAATGAAAATGAAGCAAGAAAAGCATTGCTGAGAACACACACAACTGTAAACACAATAAGATATCTGTATCATAACCCAAAGCCACCAGCAAAAGTTTTTTCAATAGAAAGAGTTTTCAGGCGGGAAAATATCGATACAACACATCTTCCAGAATTTCATCAGATAGAAGGGATAATTTATGAGGAAAATGCAAACTTTGGCATGCTCAAAGGCGTGCTAAAAGAATTTTATGCAAGAATGGGATTTGAAAAAATAAGATATAGACCAGCTTATTTTCCATATACTGAGCCATCGATGGAAATAGAAGTTGAATGGAATGGAAGATGGATCGAGCTTGGTGGCTCAGGAATTTTTAGACCGGAGGTAACAAAGCCTTTTGGAATTGAAGAGCCTGTGCTGGCGTGGGGGCTCGGGCTGGAAAGGATGGCAATGATATTGCTCGGCTTGGATGACATAAGAATGCTTTACTGGAGTGACATAGATTGGCTTCATAAATTGCCTTTGCTATAATTTTTTCTCAGATAATGTAACAAATCTGTTCTTGTCACAATTCCCTTTATTTTTTCATCTCCTCCAATAATTGGCAAGCATCCGACTTCATTTTCAATCATTATTTTTGCTGCCTCCTCGATGCTTATGTCATCTCTTGCAGTTATAGGAGGCGTTTTCATGACATCTTTTACGAGAAGCATTTTTAACTGGTGCTGTTGCCTGCCAAGAGAAAAGCTCCTTTTCAATGCCGCAAATGCAAATGCAATCTCCTTATCTGATATTATTCCAACAACCTTTCCATCCTCAACGACAGGCAATCTCGCTATGTCATTCTCCAGCAGCAGGCGGCGGGCGTGCACAACCCTGTCATCTGGCTTCACAGTTATAACTGGCGTCGTCATTATGCTGGCAATTTTTTCCTCACCTTTTACCAGAGGAAGCAAATCTGCTTTTGTTACAACCCCTACCAGTGTGCCATTAACAACGACAGGGAGCATTGTTGGGCCGGGCATTCCAACTGTAGCAAGGATGTCTTCAATGGAAGTATCAGGAGAAATAGTTTCAAACTCCTTTTCCATAACGCTCGAAGCATGAAGGCGTGCAGCTGGAACACCCTTACTTCTTATGCTTCCTATTTTATCTGCAATTTTATTATCTGTCACTATACCAACAACCTTGCCATCATCCACTACAGGCAGCTTTGTTATGTTGTGTTTCTCCATCAAATCTATTACATATCTCAAATCATCATTTTTATTCACATATATAACTTCCTTCGTCATTACATCTTTTACTTTCATTATAAAATCACCTCAAATTTTCTGCACATGATTCGCATAAGAGACGACCATTCACTTCTATAAGGCGGTCAGAAAGCATACCGCATTCCTCGCATTTTCCACTATAATATTTTTTTCCTTTCCTGTAGGAAATTCTTTCCTTTGCTATTTCAGCCCATTCTTCCATTATATCCATTAAAAATGGCGATGCCTGTAATATGTCTCGTTCTGTAATCATTCCAATGAGCTTTCCATTTTTAACAACTGGCAATCTTCTTATCTTATTTTTCCCCATTATTCTAACTGCTTCCTGTATTGTTGCATCTGCATCTATTGTTATTGGAGGAGAGCTCATGACTTCGTCAACACTTATTTTGGCGGCATTTTTCTCTTCTGCAACTATCTTACGCAATATGTCGCTTTCTGTTAACACGCCAATGGGCTTTCCATTATCTGTTATTATAATGCTTCCAACACGCTCACTTTTCATTTCTTTTGTTGCATCCAAAACACTTGCTTTCCTGCCTATCATTACAGGATTATTGTTCATTAAGTCTCTTACACGAATCACTTCATCCATTAATTAGTATTATTGCAGCTATAAAAAAACTTTTTCTTTACTGGAGTTGAATTACAACACAAAAATTTGAA
>CAZNGK010000172.1:0-3583 GCA_964572575.1 uncultured Thermoplasmatales archaeon
TATGGCTGGATAATCATAGTAATCTATTGTTTTTTGGACCACCTGGCTTGGGCAATTATCGAAAGTTTTTGTTTATGGAAAGATTATCAAAAAAACGTACACGGCTGGAGTATTTGTTAATGAAAATCTTTCCATAATATTTCACAATCTTTATCTGCAAAACTCCTGTAGCCAGTTCAACAGATTAGTATCTTCATCCCAAACCGGGATATCTTGTGTCACAACCTCCATATACACAGATTCCAATGCTTTTCTTTTTGTCTCTGTATTTGCTCTTAAATAAATTTCGGTCGTAGTAACATTGACATGTCCTAACAAATCTCTTATATAAATCAGGTTGACATCGGCTTCAAGCAAATGCATTGCTTTCGTATGCCTTACCATATGTGGATGAAGACTGTTAGGGAACAGAACTTTCGAATGAGTTTCTTTAGCCTGTTTCAAATGCTTTTCCAGAATGTATGTTATGCCTGGTCTTGTGAACGGGAGTCTGTTACTGTTATAAAACAGAGGGTGGAATTGATTTCCGTTTTCTAAAAGGCGGTTTTCGTTCATGTAATTCTCTAACAGATTGCGTGTTTTTCCCATGATGGGAACACATCTTTTTTTGTTTCCTTTTCCTGTTAATGTTATCGTAGCAGGTTTTGTGAGTCTAACATCACCTGTTTTTAAATCAATTAATTCCTGTACCCGTGCTCCAGTATCATAGAGAGTGGTCATTATTGTTAAATCACGGCGTCCTCTTTTCTTCGCGGTGTCTGGTTGTTCCAAAATATACTTCAGGTTATCCTGTGACAGATAATCAACCGTCTTATTTTCCCGCTTTTTAAATGGAATGCCTAAAATTCTCTGGCACTCTAACAGGATTTCCGGATGTTCTGACTGGGTATAACGGTAGAAACTATGGATGGCTGCCAGTCTCTGATTGCGGGTATTAATACCGACTTTACGTGTTTTTTCAAGCCAATTTAGAAAATCTTTGATAGTGTCTGCTTTTATTTTATCAAACGTAAGATGCTCCGGTTTGATAGAAAGTTCTAAATCACAAAATATCAGTAATTGTTTGAACGTATCTCGGTAGGACTTTATTGTATTGGTACTGACGTTACGTTGGCCTGGAAGGTATTCTGACAAAAAGCGCGTCAATGTTCTTGCAAAATCAGTCTGCCTCATAGAACGGTACCTCCGGTATTAAAGATGAAAAGTTCTGTTCTACAGAAGCTACGATTTCCGGATATAAATCAGCAGTCAACCTTAAGTAATGCTGTGTACCTCTTAGATCAACATGCCCCAGATACCCAGAAAGATAGGGGAAAAGGTTCGTAAGGTTTTCTTTATTTAAAACCCATTTCTTTAAACAGTGAACGGAAAACGAATGTCTTATATCATGGAGCCTTGGTCCTTTTCCACTATGGGAAATCCCAGCCTTCCAAAGTATCCCTCTGAATAGTTTATACAGAGTACTTTCCTTATAATGCCCTCCATACGGAGATGAGAAGAGAAATGTATTACAGAACTCATAATTATGGACTTTCCCTATATACCGACGGCAACGTTCCGTCAAGGTTTCTGCCATTGGCACCATGCGCTCTTTTCCGAATTTCGTATCCCGTATAAATAAAGTCCCTTGCTTTAAGTCAACATCATTAAGTTTCAAATTTACAGCTTCTGAAATCCGCAGTCCGCATCCATATAACATACGAAACAGGAGTGCAAGTATCAGATGCCGGTTGGGAGAAGCATCGGAAACAGGATAATTGTCGCATACAGTAAAAATACTTCTTAACTCTTCTTCTGAAAAAATGTAGGGGACATAGGAATATCGGTCAATCGTAACAGTAGCATCCGGAAAAATGTATGCTTCGTAACCAAGACGCACCATATATTTTGCCAACCCACGCACTATTGAAATCCTTCCATTTCTGTTACTATCTGTTTCATTTGGTCTTTTTTCCGTCCAAAGTAATATCATTTCCTTGGGAAGTTTCTTTTCTTCCAAATGTTCTCTGGTAGCCAACGTGTCAAACTGTTTCAAAAGAGAGGATGCTTTTATATATTTGTAGCCTACAGCCCTCTTTTCCTCTATATATCCGGCAATCAGTTTACCAAGAATGCTTTCAAAAGCAACTGTTTTTTTAGGCATTCTTAAACACCTCCTCCGGATCAATGGCACATGACCGTAACCCTTCTATTCCTGTATGTAGATAAACCCCTATAGACTTAGAATTGAAATGTCCAAGTATTTCAGAGATTACGGGTAAAGGCGTCCCCTGTTCAAGTAGAGAACTTGCAAGTGTATGACGAAGTGAATGTAATCCGTGCTTTTTACCCTTTAGAACATGGATTCCGGCAAGTCTGGTATATTTTGTGATAATGTTATGAAGATTGGCATCTTTTCCAAAAGCCTCATAAGGTGCATTCATCCGAATAAAAAGAAAAGGTGACTCACTAATAGGACGTGCATTTTTCAGATACTCAATCAATGCCCAGCCTATATCATTTAAAATGGGGTAGGTGACGGTATTCTTTGTTTTATTCTGCCTAATTTCTATGGTTTTTGACTGCCAGTTTAAATCCGATAACTTCAAAGATGTAATGTCACCAGCTCTTATACCAAGCCTGGTTACCAGAAGCAAGATAGCATAATCTCTTTTACCAGTAGGATTTCCTCTGTCGATGCTTTCCAGCATATGCATGACATCTTCCTTATTCCAGACAGAAGGAACAGGAGGATAATAATACTTACTCTGTTTTGGGACTTTTAAGGATAGGTCTTCATCGGTATATTGATTAAAGTAGAGAAACCTTAAAAATACCCTGAGTGTTGTTAAGATGGATGCAATACTTTTTTCATGGTGCGCATAGATTGTTTTTACATAATCAGATATCATTTCCGAGGTAATATCATTTGTATTCTGAACACCTCTGGCATCCAGATAATCTATGAAAAAAAATAACCGCTGCATTCGTGTGCGTAACCCTCTTTTTGAATAATCGTTATTCTCGCATTCCTTTTCATAGGCCGTTAGTTCTTTTTCAAACTGTGGGGGTTTAACGTATCCAGGCTTTTTTACAATTCGGCGGATTATCACACCATGTAACTGATAATCTCCCAGAATCCGTATTCTTCTGATGGGGTCTCTGTACGACTTGGGCATGGCTTCAGTATAATAGTTGACTGTACAGTTATACCTTTCTTTTAAAAAAGCTCTTCCTAGTTCTTCTGAAAAATAAAGTTCCTCCTTTTCCTTGGCAAAAGCAATCACTCTCTTGTAAAAGCAACGAAATCCACAAAGCGAGTTGTGGGAATAATTCAATCTTTCAAGTTCTGCCAATACTTTATCAACAAGTTCATTGATGGTTAATTTTGTTTCCATAAGGCACCTCCTAGATTATTTTATATAATCTATTGTGCGGTATTATGGAAAGAAATAAAAGTATATTTTCAACTAAAATAGGCATATGCCCTTATTTCTTTCCATAAACAAAAACTTTCGATAATTGCCCTTATGGAAAGCTTTCCATAACGGCAAAACTCATCTGTCCATAGCTCTCGGACTGAAGGCCATACAGGCAGGCTATA
>CAZNGK010000173.1:0-3553 GCA_964572575.1 uncultured Thermoplasmatales archaeon
TCTATTATTTCCTTATCTATCTTTTCTTTCTCCTTCTTTTCCTCCTTATAAATTCTCCATGGGAGTTTATGACTTTCTAAGGTGAGTACATATATAACGCTTCCAACACCAATCCATGAGATTAGAAACATGAAGCCAGGCATTGCATCTTCTAATCTCAATATATATCCAAAAAATAGAGAGGATGTTAACATTCCCAACAAAGCAATAATCCATAATCCTCTAAACTTAAACTTAGCCTTCTCATAAATTTCTGGACGTTTATAAGGAAGTATTAATGTGGATATAGAAATAGCAATGTAGATCAACAGAACCGCCATGTTAATCATCATAACTACCGTCATAAATTGCTTTGCAAGGAGAATTATAATTATAGCAACAATTGTATTTACAATCAGTGTCCATTTCGGCACTCCAAACTTATTCAGCTCTGCCAATTTTTGAGGAACAATCTTGTCTTTTGCCCATGCAAAAGAAAGACGAGATGTAGCGAGCATCATAGGGTTTATATCAGAAATTATGGCAATAGAGCCTGCAAAGGCAACATAAACTGCTATTAGTGAAGGAAGGAAATGAGAAACTACATCAGGAACAGAACCATTAGAAAAGTCATAGGAATTATAAAAAGATGGATTCATTGAGCCATACGTCACTAAAGCCACCATAATATAAAGAATTGCTATGAAAAACATTGAAATAACTATTCCCTTAGGTAACACTTTTCCTGGATTTTTAATTTCATCTCCAGCATTTGCTATAGCTGCAAACCCTATATAGCTGAAGAAAATTAAACTGCTTGCTTTTGCTATTGCAGAGAAATTCAGATTGAATGAATATTCTAAATTGCTAATGCTAATATCTGGCAATCCAGATAAAATGAGCAAAGATATACCTATCATCAGAAGAACAAACATTATTGTCTGCACCCTCCCATATAATTTAACCCCAAGATAATTTATCATCAAAAATAAAATAACAAGAAGGATTGCTATAACCTGTATATTATTTGATATGAACACGGAAAGAGAATGCATATTTACTATGTCAAAAAAATTATTTATGAGGATAATGTCTCCTACTGCCATTGCAGCAATGGTAGCAATCATTGCAAACCATCTTGCCCATGTAGATATAAAGCCAATAAAGGGATCTACTATTTTACTAACAAAAACATATTCTCCTCCAGAGGAAGGCAGGGCAGAAGATAAAACAGCATAACACAGGGCCATAAAAAAGGCTGGAATTGCTGCAATCATGTATGACAGAATTATAGAGGAACCAACATTCACTTTACTCTGAATCTGTATAGTTGAAATGAATAAACCTCCTCCAATAACTGATGTAACGACAGTTGCAACAACTTCCTTTAATCCAAGCTCTTTTCTCAGTTCCATTTAATCATCCAAATTTTACAAAAAGTGGAAGGAAAACAAGACTCACTATCGACATTAACTTTATGAGGATATTCAAAGAGGGTCCTGCAGTGTCCTTACACGGATCGCCAACTGTATCACCAACCACCGCCGCTTTATGAGCAAAACTTCCCTTGCCTCCAAGATTTCCTGCCTCAATATATTTCTTTGCATTATCCCATGCTCCTCCTGCATTTGCAAGAAATATGGCCAAGAGAAAGCCAGAGGCTGTTGCTCCTGCGAGCAAGCCAATGAGTGCTTCGATTTTCCAGATTCCAATTATAATAGGAATGATTACTGCTAAACTTGATGGTAAAATCATCTCCTTGAGTGCTCCTTTTGTTGCAATTTTAACACATCTCTCATAATCCGGCTTTCCTTTCCCTTCAAGAATGCCCAATTCTTTAAATTGTCTTCTCACTTCATTTACCATTTTCTCAGCTGCCCTGCTGACTGCTCCAATGGTAAGAGAGGAAAAAATGAAAGGAAGCATTGCCCCTATGAAAATCCCTGTCATCAGATATGGAGAGGTGAGCTCTATATTAATTCTTTCGAGCATTTCATTTGCTTTGTTTACAAAAGTGAAGAGAAGTGCTAAAGCTGTTATTGCTGCTGAACCAATAGCAAATCCTTTTCCCATTGCAGCAGTTGTATTGCCTACTGCATCTAAGCTTTCTGTTCTTTTTCTCACCTCGTCTCCAAGCCCTGCCATTTCTGCTATTCCTGCTGCGTTATCAGCGACAGGACCATAGCAGTCTGTTGCAAGAGAAATACCAAGCGTTGAAAGCATACCTACAGCTGCCAAAGCAACTCCGTAAAATCCACTTATTGAAGACATTACCTCGTAAGCAATAACCATTGCTATGCATGTTGAAACTACTGGAACAACTGTGCTGAGCATGCCTGTTGAGAGACCTTGCAATATATCTGTTGCAGCTCCTGTTTGTGCCGCTTTTGCAATTTTCTGTGCTGGCTTTCGTTGCTCTGAAGTGAAATATTCTGTTGATAAGCCTATCACTATGCCATCTATTAAGCCAACGAGTACTGCAAGAAATGGATTATAGTTGTCCATTATAAGATGAGTTGCAAAAAATGCAAGAAATGCAAATATTATGGCTGAGCCAAATAAGCCATTTCTCATTGCAGAATAAACATTTTTCCCCCTTACAAAAATCATTGCTATAATTGAAGAAAAGATTCCTAAGCTTGCTATAATTAAAGGATAAACTTCTGCATATGCATATGTTATAAGAAAAGCAAGAGATATGGCAGAAATTATGGAGTCGACATATGATTCAAATAAATCTGCTCCCATGCCTGCAACATCTCCGACATTATCACCGACGTTATCAGCTATGACCGCAGGATTTCGAGGATCGTCTTCGGGTATGCCTTCTTCAACTTTTCCCACTAAATCAGCGCCTATGTCAGCAGATTTGGTATAAATACCCCCACCTACCCTTGCAAACAGTGCAATACTGCTTGCTCCAAAACCAAATCCAAAGAGAATGCTAGCTGCATTCCTCTCAAAAAATAGATAAAATATACTCACTCCAATTATTCCAAGACCAACAACTGCAAATCCCATAACCGCTCCAGATGAAAAGGCAATGAGTAAACCTTCTCTTACTGATTTCTTTGCTCCTTCTGCTGTCCTTGCATTTGCTTTTGTTGCAATTCTCATTCCTATGTTGCCAGCAAATGCAGAAAAGATTGCTCCAGTTAGAAACGCTATGCCTGTCTGCCATGGCAAATCTGTAAAAAAGCTGGCTAAAAATAGAAAGGACATTACTATAATTACAAAAACTGCTATGATTCTGTATTCCTCATTCAAAAATGTAATAGCTCCTTTCTGTATGGCTTCAGAAATTTCCCTCATTTTTTTATCCCCTGCAGGTTTTTTTAGAACATAAACTATAAGAAGAGAAGCAAAAATAATTGAAGCCAATCCTGCTGTAATAGGAATCAGTTCAAGCATAGAAATGGAAAGGTCTTCGCATACTTAATTTTTATGAAAAATAGAGATATTGAAAATTTAATAAATCATCGATTTCAACATCTTTTTTTATAGATCGAATAAAGTTTTCTCTTTAATGACGAATCAACTATAATCTACCTTCACAATTGATCTACCAACGAAA
>CAZNGK010000174.1:0-3499 GCA_964572575.1 uncultured Thermoplasmatales archaeon
CTCACTCTAATAAAAATTTGGGAAAAGACAGATTACATGTTTTGAGGAGAATCGTGTCGCCGAAATGTTTATATTTCATGATTGTTGTTATTTTTATTAATATGAAAAAAATATTAACTATTGCAATAGTTGGATTATTGGTGTATACAAGCATAGGAATCGCAGGAATTAATGAAAAAAATACTGTGAAAAAAGAGGCGGGAAAAGTAATAACAATCCCAGAAAAAATTGAACGACAGGTTGCCATTCAGCCAGCTGTTAAAATCTTTGACGGTAAAAATAATGAAAAGAAAGAAGAACCACTTCCAACCCCATGGGGTTGGGTATGGATGGGGATGTTAGAGGGAGATGGGGGTCCTTTGGTGTCCGGTAACAATGAAAATGGTACAAATGAGAGCGGGATAGGAGTGGAAATCACTTATAAAATTGTTGCCATCGGATATCACCATATCGAAGTAAAGGGCTACTACCTTTTATTTGGAGATGTAAAGGATCTCCATGGAAATTTCAGTTTTCCAGAAGATTCTTTTATATTCATAATGAAAAAGAAGACCATTCCTTTGAGTTTTCCAGGCGCAGAGGAAGCGCGTGTTGATGCTTATTTGTACATAGATGGGAGAAGATGGGGGCATATGTCTATAACAGTTTCTTAACGATATAGTTAGACCCTTTTTGATATGATAAAGTGGCCGTTAAGTTTATATTTTTAAAATCAATTATCATATTGAGTGAGTGTAATGAAAATACATACAACAAGAGTGATAACAATTTTAATCTTGAGTGCCTTTGTTTTTGGAAACATTTATCCCATCTTTTCTTATGCCAACGCAGAAAGAAATTACAACTGCAATATTTCTGATTCAAACCTTCTTTATGATGAGGAACTATATTTGCATGTGTATCCAACTGAGGAGGAAGCAAAGCAAAATAACGGATATTGGCTGATTTACACTGCAGTAGCTGATTTACTACGTAATCGCTGGGATGAAGGTAAAAGAGGTGTATATATCCATGAGGGAACTTATACTGACTGGGTTACTATCAACAGAGGTATGAATGAAACAATGGATATAGTGGGCGAGGATAGAGAAAATGTTGTAATAAATTTAAATTATGTTTCATCTGCTTTTCATCTTGGTGAAAATGCATCTAATATTTTTATTCACAACCTGACAATAATGCACAGTGGAAGTCGCACAACAGATGCTGGATTTATAATTCATGCTCGCAAGGTAAAAAATAGTATAAGGATATATAACTGCACAGTTAAAAGTTGTCATAGAGGATTTTACTTTGAAACTGGGCAAGGAGTTAGTGTAGAAAACTGTACAATTGTAGGTTGCGATATTGGCATGGATTTTTATCCTTCTGCCTCTTATAATCAGATTACACATTGTGAGTTTAGATATGCGTATCGTAATTTAGTGGTAACGTCCTTCTACAATAACTTTTCCGATTGCCATATTATTTCTGATAATTTCGCAGCCCAGTCTATTAAAATATCAGGAGGTCATAACATTTTTCAAAATTGTAATATAATAACCAATCCGAAAAATAGTAGTTATAACGGGATATATATCACAGGAGATAATAACAAAATTATTTCCTGTAATATATCGTATTTTTCCTATCAAGGTATTTTTATATATGGAGGCGATTCCAATGAATTAATAGGTTGTACCATCATCCACTGTAATGATACAGGTATTGAACTAAAGGGGTTAAGCTCTTCTTTACCCATTAAAAATAATAAGATAATAGATTGTTTTATCGCCAATAACAGCAAAGTAGGTATTTCATTGACTTGGACAAATAGTACATTGATAGAAGGCAATAGAATAAAATATAATGGAAAAATACGTCAACCGTGGCCCAACAAGGGGGAACAAGAATGTGGGCTGTTAATTTATGATATTACATGCAAGGATAATGTTATTAAAAATAATACTTTCTTGAATCCCGATGTTCCTGAGATAATGTGTTATAGTTTCAAGAATACATTTGAGGGCAATTGGTATGATGACTGGAATGAACTGAAAAACAAAACCACATGCAAGAAAAAAGGATATCCAATAGAACCACGCATTGGGTGTGTATCTTTATATGGCAATTATGATCCGGAGCCAAACTCTAGTTATAATCCTCCTCCAAAGCCGGTTGTTGAGGTGGTAAATCCAGTTGGAGGAGAATGTTTCAAAGATGATATAAATATAACCTGGAATGCATACGTGCCTGGACATGTATATGAAGATGTCACTATGGAGATAAATATCTCTTACAGGAAATGGAATAAGGATGGAAACTATGGAGAATGGATTCTCATAAATAGCACAGAGGTTAGGAGTGGTATCTCCAGTTATTTATGGAATGCAAATGGACTTAGCGGTTTTTATCAAATTAATGTCACTGCAAACTATGTAGGAGAAGGAATAGATCCTTGTAGAAGTTGTATAACTCGACCTTTTTCCATTTACAAAAACGGACCGAAAATATCCAAAATTGTGATAACAGATATTGATATTAACTCTACAGACTATATTAGGGATAACGATGCGGTCATCATAGAGGTAACAATATGTGGAAATGAATTACACGAAGAGAATATATCTGCTGATTTATCTGAACTTGGAGGAGGTGGGGAAGAAAAACCAGAAAAATATACTGAAAGTGGACTTTATGTATGGCGGATTGAAGATGCAAATGTTAATGAAGCGAAAGATTTTGCTTATGTCATAGTAAAAGCAAGCGATATAACGGGAGAAGCAAAAAATGTAGGATATTCACAAATCCAAAAAAGAGATACACAAGAGCCAGAAAAATGTGAGATTCTTAAACCCTCTAATGGAATATATATCTCCAATAAAAAAATATTGCCCAAACTTCTTAGATGGAGCATAGTAATAGGGGATGTAACAGTGGAGGTGAGCGCCGAAGATAAGGAAAGTGGAATAGGAAAAATAGAATTCTACTCTGGAGGATATTTGCTTGACTCCATAACGGTTACTGAAGAAAGAGAAATATATGAGTGGGAATGGACAGACTCACAAATGGGATTTTTTCATGCAAGAGCATATGATAAAGCAGGAAATTATAAAGATAGCAGAATGATTTTTGTAATCAAAGTTGGGTAATTTATTCCCTTCCTTCTGGATTTATGCAGTTTGGAGGAATTTTTTTGTTTAGTGTTATTGTTGTGAGGGGTCGTTGAAATGAATGCATGCATAGTTCTCATCGGCTTTTCATGAAGGCATCAGAAATGAAAGTGGTCCACCAAAGGCATACATCTCTAGGTACTATCAAGATAAGAAACGCAACGACAGTACCCGTGCTCATCAGGGCGAGAGGGAGAAATACCAGGTGGGCATGCATCACATACGGGAACTACCGCTCACGCCATCCTTCATAACTCCCTGAAATAATGGTTAAATAGGGAATGGCATTTATGTAACGAGTGAGATGAGAAGGGGCGTTGTCGTCGCCATTTCCCTGAGTATTCTAC
>CAZNGK010000175.1:0-3466 GCA_964572575.1 uncultured Thermoplasmatales archaeon
AGAAAGCCTAATAAAATTTTGAGGAGATTTTATCACTCATTTTGAGGAAAATCAAAAAACAGAAAGATTTAAATATTCAAAAAGTTTTTGATAGCAATATGCTATCAAAAACTTTGCGAAGGTTGGCACTAGTCGTAGAGGATGATGAGCTTATACAAGATTTAATAAAAAGATACCTCTCCTCTTTGGGTGTTGAAATAATTCCTGCATATAACGGAATAGAGGCAGTGAAAAAATACGAAGAGCTTATGCGCATTGGAAGAAAACCAGACATTGTGATAATGGACATTGGCTTGCCATTTAAAAACGGTATTGAGGCAACGAGAGAAATTATGAGCATTGACCCAGATGCAAATATATATGGATTTACAGCATTTTATGGTACAGAGAGGGCAAAAAGATTAAGAGAGGCAGGAGCAAAGAAGGTTATACCTCGCTCCGTAGGCTTTGAAACATTTGCAAATATCATAAGGGAGGCTCTCATGGAAAAAATTACAGTATGATTTATAGTCTCTCGAACCACAGTTTCTCTTCATTGCAAAGAGGGCAAATGATGGTTTGAGGAGAGGATTTGCCTAGGTAGGTTAAATAATCTTCTTTTATGTTTTTGTAAGATAAAATTTCGATCCTACTTGAAATACAAATTTTGCAGAAATAGGCAATACATTTTGGACAAAAGTAGAAAACATCTGTAGTATTTTTATTTATTGCCATGCCACATAAAGCACATTTTCCCATTCTATCCTCCTCATATTTTATTAATTCTCTGTATAAATAGTTTGTTGGAAACACTTTGATAGAATTTTGATAGAATTTTAAGATTTCATTAAAAAATCGTAGAAAGCTTACGCCTAAATTAGTATTTCTTACAGAAATAGTGCTTTTTTGGATTTTAAATGTTCATTCGATCCTGTTTTAAAGATTTTTTATGTGAAACTATATACTTGTCATTGATTCATGCAATAGCTTTACTCTTCACTCCACTCTGCCTCAATAACTTCTTTTATTGCTTCAGCTTTCTTTTTCCCTATGCCTTCCACTTTTCTAAGTTCTTCAATTTCTGCATTGAATATTCTTTTCACGCTTTTAAAATGGCTAAGCAATCTTTTTGCAAGAACTGCAGAAATATAAGGCAGTCCTTCGACAATAAACTGCTGTTTCTCTTTTAAGCTCATATCTGGTTTTTTTCCTCTTAAAGCTACTTCTTTTTTCTTTCTAAATTGTTCTCTCGAGGCTATAGCATATAGTAAGGAAGCAGTTTCCTCTGCATCTCTTGTCCTTATAACAGGAATTTCATAGTCAGTAAGTAAGCATGCTATTGCCCCATAAACTGCTCTCCTGTCAATATTGCGGGAAAATAAGCCCTCATCTTCTATGACTAAAATTGGTTTTTCATATGCTTCTTTCAATCTTGAAACTTGGTTGAATATTCTCTTCCTGATAAGAGATTCAAGAAAATCTTCTGCTCTTTTTCTTTCCACACATATTCTCTGGCTCAAAATATAATCCCCAACTGGCAAATGCTTCACCTCAACGTCTGCTTTTACTGATAGCAACTCTGGTACACCTGAAAAAACTTCTCTGGTATCTGCAATTATCTTCGCCCTCTGCATGAGAGGAGATTGAAAAATGCTTAATAATCTTTTATTTTCTCATGAGAAAAGATGATTTTAACTATTTAATGAAAGGTTAGGGCAATCTTTATGAAGAGATTGAGAAATATTTCTCAAATCATCATTCATTTAAAGAAGGCATCATGATAACAACCATATGCATATTTTCATCAAATTTTTATATTCCATCTGCTTAAGATGTCATGATTGTATCGCCTTCCATATTATCTGCAGATTTTTCCCGTCTTGGAGAAGAAATTAAAAAAGTTGAGGAAGCAGGAGCAGACTGGATTCATATTGATGTAATGGATGGAAATTTTGTTCCAAATATAACAATAGGAGCGTGTGTTATAAAGAGCATAAGGAAAATAACAAAGCTTCCTTTTGATGTTCATCTTATGATAGAAAAGCCAGAGAGACATTATGAACATTTTGTTAGTGCAGGGGCAGATTATATAACGGTGCATGTTGAAGCTACAAATTGCCTGTACAGGCTCGTTGAGGAAATAAAAGAGCATTGTAAAGCAGGAGTTGCATTGAATCCAGCAACCTCTCTTTCAAGCATTGAAAATGTGCTGGACAACATAGACTTGCTACTTATAATGACTGTGGAGCCTGGCTTTGGCGGGCAGAAGTTCATTAAGAGCATGGTGAAAAAGGTTGAAAGAGCAAGGGAAATGATTGATAGCTATGATATATATTTGGCTGTAGATGGAGGAGTTAATGAAGAAAATGCCTCATTGCTGAAAGAAGCTGGAGCAGATGTTTTAGTTTCTGGCTCTTATATATTTAAAAGCAACGATTATATGAAAGCTATAAAAAAGCTGAAATAATTATTTTTCCTTCTGCAGCCTTTCTTCCAGCTGCTTTATTTTCATTCTAATTTTTTCAAGCCTTTTTTCATATTTTCTCTTGATTTTTTCATATCTTTTCTGAGAAATGTGGTCTTTTTTCTTTTCCAAATCTTCTAAATCTTCCTTAATCATTGCCCTCATTTCATTCAAGTCCTCTATTTTCTCCTTTATTTTACTGTTTTTGTTGGTCATGACAATAGTAATATAAATAAGAAGAAAAATTTTACTGATATGCATGTAAGTAGATATTTAGGATATGCCTTTGAGTCAAATGTTTATTTGATAAGAGGAGGAAAGATTGCACTCATTGATACAGGAACAGGATTTTATATTAACGAGTTGGTTAAAGATTTAAGAAAAGAAGTAGATTTGGAAGAAATAGATTACATTATATTGACGCATGAGCATTTCGATCATTGTGGTGGGGTAAAGGAGCTTAAGGAAATGAGCAATGCAAAAATAATGGCTCATGAAAAAGCTTCTGAAGTTTTAGAAAAGGGATTAAGCTGGAGTGCTTCATTTTTCAATGCAGTTCAGCCCATAACGAAAGTTGATAAAAAACTTGTAGATGGAGATATAATTGATTTAGGAGATATAAAGCTTCATGTTCTCTATACTCCCGGACATTCAAAAGGTAGCATTTGCCTGTATGAAGAGGAAAGTAAATCTCTTTTTTCAGGGGATACAATTTTTTCCCATGGTGGAATTGGAAGAACAGATTTTTTTGGAGGAAGTTCGAGTGAGCTTGCAGAATCTATCAGGAAAATCAAAAAGCTTCCTATAAGAAATCTATATCCAGGACATGGAGATTACATAATTGGAGAGGGCTATCGTCACGTTGAGATGGCAGAACAAAGTCTCAGATTTTTATGAAAGTTAAGTTTTAATACACTTTCTGTTTTTTACATAAGCAGGGGTAGCCGAGCCCGGTCAAAGGCGCAGGCTTGAGGGGCCTGTGGCGTAGGCCTTCGCGAGTTCAAATCTCGCCCCCTGCACTAT
>CAZNGK010000176.1:0-3435 GCA_964572575.1 uncultured Thermoplasmatales archaeon
ATCTCTCTATTTTTTCTTCATCAAGTTTCCATATTCTATTTATATCTGTGAGATAGGAATGAAGCAATCTTGCAAGCAATGCTGGATTGCAATATCTCACTGATAGCCTCCAATTTTTAAGCTTGGATCGCCCAGCAACACCCATTCCTGCACAGTTTTTATGTCTCCGCTTTTCTTAGCTTCAACAAGAAATGCATTAATATAGTCATCTATGGCATTTCCCCATGTTTCTCCCAAGATATGTGTTCCATTTGCATAAACCTCAAAGAATCTCAATTCAAGCCAAGTAAGCAAAAATTGCAGGCAATCTGGTATGCCATCTCTATTGTTATCGCCAACTGTTCCTAAGCCCAATCCTGTACAGCCAAAGGTGGCAATGGCTCCGCCTCCTTCCTGCTTCACGAACCACCATCCCATGCTTTCTGGAGCTGGAATCCAGTACCATGTCTGATATGGATTTCCAAGAATGTATTTTATGATGATTGTCATTATAACTTCCTTTGTGCTCTTGTATAATGAGGTGTTAAACATACTATTGTGACATCCTCCTATGATAACAATAGGAAGTTTCTCACCATTCTGTAGCTTTGAAAAATGATATACATCCAGAGCCCATATGTATTTTCCGTGTGGATCCTTAATGAAATCTTTTACAAACCATACAGCAGGGCTTCCATGTCCTGAGAGATGAACAAATCCACATCCCTTGCCTATGGCAGCGAGCATATTTTTCTGATTTACATTTCCTTCAGACCACCATATTCTTTCTGCTTCAAAATCACTGAGAATTTCTGCAACTCTCTGATTTGCCAGTTCTCCTTCAAGATAATTGTGCCCGCTTATGTCATTAAATGTATCTCCACCTGCTAGAACAAGGCGTTTAAACCATGAATCATCACATCCATTTTCATAATCTATTATCTTCTGAACAACTGTATTTAACTCCTCAACACTTCTGCATGCGAGTCTGCCAACATATACATCAGGATATAAATCAAGTTTATCTCTTCCTTTGAAAGACCATTCAGCAAATACGCCATTGCCATTGCTGTCCCAGTCATCAAATACTGGTGTGCCATTCTCATATTTATACAGATCAGCAAAATATAAATCAGTCAAATAGGAAGTTTCGCTTCCATCATCTAAAAGGCTATAACGAACTGGTACAAGCCATGTATCACTTTTTATAGGCGAGTCCAGCCCGCCAGCGAGCATAACATATTTTATTCCCCACTGTTCTTTTGCATCTTTTATGAAATATTTGACCTTCTCTGCATCATCTCTTCCCTGCACGTCAAAATATTTTCCACTATAAATCTCATCGGTGGTCACAAGCTTCGTTTTCACTCCATGGCTTTCCTTATGTTTTACTAAAGCCTGTAAAGAATCACTGAATTCTGGAGGGGCAATAATAAGCAAATCGTATTCGTCATTCTGCAAAAATGGTTTTTCTGGGGGAGAATATGTTACTTTTACATCTATTTTATCAACATAATGTAACTCATTTTTTACAGGTAAATAACGGACTGGATACATGCATATAGAAAGAAAAACAACATTCTCATTTCCTTTTATGCCAATACCTGCACGCCATGATATCCAGTCTGATGGATATAACTCATTATGGTTATAGACCTCTCCTTCTGCTATATCCACCTTATTCGTTCCAAGAGGTGTTGGTGTTGGAGCAGGCATTAATTTTTTGGTTGTATATATTATCTTCTCCTCAGATGTTTTTACTTCGACTTTTTCAATTTTTGTCCCTACTGGAAAAGTTAAGAC
This sequence comes from uncultured Thermoplasmatales archaeon, assembly GCA_964572575.1. Taxonomy (GTDB): domain Archaea; phylum Thermoplasmatota; class E2; order UBA202; family JdFR-43; genus VBQI01. The sequence goes on from CAZNGK010000176.1 coordinate 1,783, forward strand.
TTTTGTTTTACAAGGTAAAATTGGTTCATCTGGCGCATAGTTGTAGGACGCTCCATCTATGAGCACATTTGCATAGTTTTCTCCTTCAATTATCCTGGGCAAACTAAAACTTTCAGATATATTTATGAAGTGAGAAGACTGTGCATTGGCTGTTATTATGGCTGTAAATCCTGTAGCTACTAAAATAGCAACCATTCCTATACTAAATAATTTATTTTTCATAAGTATAAATAGAAAAATCTTACAAAAATATTTCTATCATTTCATACTGGGGTTGTTAAGAACTAAATAGGGATGAAATGTTTTGTTATTCTTAAAGAAACAATTTATTCTTAAATGAAACAATTAAAATATGAAGAAATAGTCAAAAAGCATTCCATTGTTATTCAAAATATTGACAGTTCCGTCTCGTACCTTACAAAAATATTTCTATCGTTCCATCCTCTTTTGCATTGAAATAGCGGGATGCGTTGCCTTCTCTCTTCGCTATTTCAAGAAAATCACAACTTGATATCACTGCAATTATTTCCCCTTTCTCTGCATATCCATATGAAGGATAAAGATTCACCTCTTTTTCTATCCCTCCAATTCTCACATGAAATTTCTCTTCATCAATTAAATTTTTCTCAATGTTTGTAATAATGTTTCCAAATCTATCAATGAAAAGAATTTTTCCCCTTATTCTGTCTCCCTCTCTTACAGCTTTTCCAAAATCCAAGTCAACAAATTCATCTATTTTCTTTCCAAGCTCTTTTACTTTTTTTCCCAATGCCAGATACGCAGCTGTAGGTGCAAAAATATCTCTTCCATGAAAAACTTGCGACACACCTCTTTTCCTTTTTATTTCATACACGTTTTTTATGCCGATTCTTTTTGCTGCAGGAATCAGAAGACCATTATCTGGACCAATGAAGTAAGAACGATTGCATTCAACTATTATTGCCTTTCTGGCTGTGCCGACGCCTGGGTCAACGACGCCAATATGAATTGCATTTTTGAAATAGGGGGCAATTGAATATAATATAAAAGCTCCCTGTCTTATGTTTTGAGGCATTACATTATGAGTTACATCAACAATATTTGCCCCCGGGTTTATTGAAAATATTTTTCCCTTCATTTCTGCAGCATATTCCCACCCTATATCTGTAGTGAGAGTTATAATCATTTAATCACCTCCTCAATCCACTGTAAATACTTTTTGTCTCCATTTTTTATCTCAAAGCAAATTATTTCAGGCACATCATATGAATGAAATTCTTTTATTTTCTCCTCCACCTCTCTATATCTTTCCATTTTTGTTTTTATAAAAAGCGTTCTTTCCCTATCTTTTTCTATTTTTCCTTTCCATATGTATGTTGAATCAACACTAAAAGAATTTATGCATGCAGCAAGTTGTGAGGAGAGCAACACATTAACAATTTTCTCTTCATCTTCACACCTACATGTTGTAACAACTATACAATACATGAAAATACAATTTCATTTGCTTTAAATTATTAACGAAATTATCAGGAATTAATTGATATATCGCTTTACATCTCTTCATGGAAGTAAAAGGTGCAAATATCGAATTCATTCATCTTCCAAAATTATACTATCATCAATAATATTTGCATTCATGCTTCCATCATTTAATTTTGCATCTCCTTCATG
>CAZNGK010000177.1:0-3416 GCA_964572575.1 uncultured Thermoplasmatales archaeon
AGCTAATTGCAGCAATTTTGAATTGAGAAATATAAATATTTCAAACACTGATGTAGGAATAGAAATTATGCAAGGTAAAAACAATAAATTGTCCTTTATCAATGTTTCTGATAACATATGGGGGATAGTTTTGTATAATACCACAAATAGTAGCATTCAAAATGGGATAGTAGTTGGTAATGCAGAAGGAATAAATATTTATTCAGCATCCTTCATCAATGTGACAGAGACGGTTATTTTAAATAATGGAAAAAATGTTGGTTTTGATATTATCCCATATGGCATAGGGATTGAATCATCTAATAATATCTCGATCCTAAATTGTGATATAATATCCAACAATGAGTATGGAGTCGATATTGAAGACTCTTCCAATGTTTTCCTCCACTATAACAACATCTACAACAATTCCGTATATGGTGTCATGAACGAATATTGGGGTGAAAGTAACGATATTAATGCCTCCTACAATTATTGGGGCTCTCCAGATGGACCATATAATGGAATGCTAAACCCAGATGGAACAGGAGATAATGTTAGTGATAACGTTATTTTCATCTCATGGCTTACTGTTCCTGTGAAAGGAGGAACAGAAGAAAGTATAAAAGAAGGAGAAAATGAAATAAATGCAATTGATGAAGCAGATGCTGTTATAAAAGTGAATTCTACCACAAATAATAGCGTTAGCATTATTTCTTATGAAAAATCTCCTGTTGAAGAGCCTAATGCTGTTAAATCCATTGGAAAATATGTTGAAATCAGCATTAAAAATGAAACCGTTATACAATGGCCAATATTCATTCAAATTTATTATACACAGCAAGATTTAGATAAGACTGGAATAAATGAAAACGAGCTACTTGGAATATATTTCTATAATGAAACGAGCAAAAAATGGCAGTTGTATAATGATACAGGAGTGAATACGACAGATGTCGTCATAAACGGAAAGCAATATGCTGGGCATGCCTATGCATATGCATGGCATTTAACAAATTTAACTATTGCAGCAAAAGCACCGTGGGACTTAAATGATGATGTAAGGATAAATGTCCTTGATTTAATCATAGTTGCCATGCATTTTGGAAGTCATGAAGGTGAGGCTGGCTATGATGAAAGCGTAGATTTAAACAATGATGGTGAGATAAACATCCTTGATTTGATTATCGTCGCAATGCACTGGACTGGATAAAAAATCATGGAACATATCTACGAAGTCTCTTCAACGCTTTCATTTTCTCTTCCTTTCCAATTTTTGCTTCTTCAATGGTTGTTTGAAGTATCGTTGTTGCTTCATCCATTGCTTTTCTATTAACAGGATATGGAACCCCATCTTTTCCACCCACAGCAAATGAAAATTTTACAGGGTCGCGCCATGATGGCTCTGCTCCATATACTAACTCAGATATATATGCCAAAGCTCTTACTGTCGCAGCCCCAATTCCTTTTATTGAAAGCATTTCCTCATAGTTAGATGGTTGTATTTCATATGCTTCTCTTAAAGCATCCCAGTTTATGCGACGCGGCATACTCAGCTCCACTATTTTATTGTCAAGCGTTGTCTGCTTCGGTTTGAGCATATTAAAAGCTTTCACATGCCTTGCAATCTTTTCTGGCTTTTCTTTTACAATATCGACACTCACTTTCCTCGCATCATCGCTTTCTCTTGCAACCATATTTAAAGCCATGCCCTTTTTTCCTATTATACCAGCATGTGGCTCATCAACAAAGCTCCTCGCTTTCCATATCCAGTGATAACGCCTAGCATATCTATTGCCAGTGTTCATCCCCTGCTGTATAACAATCCATCTGCCATGCTCATCGAAAAATATTGCATGATGATAAAGATTATAGCCATCCTGTAAGGCTGCATTGTCAACTTTGGCTGTCATCCTGCTCGCATATTTTATACGCTCCACGCTCACCCCAAGCTTTGAGGCTTTTTCCTCTATCTCTCCCATTGTGCGAGACGCCATGCCCTTGCCGCCCGCCGCCATTATGTTGTATGGCTGCAAAGCTTCCTTGAGAGCCGCTGTCGTAACAGTTGTTGTGCCCGAACTATGCCAGTCATAGCCAAGGACGCATGCAAGACTCTGAAACCAGTAGGGGTGGGAAAGTAATTCAAAAAGCTTTTCCTCTCCATATTCTTCTATGATGACGCCTGCTATAGCTCTTCCAAGTTTTACCATTCTTTTATATAGCCAGGCAGGAGCTTTCCCAGGATGCAATGGCAAATTTGCTATGCCGGTCTTTTCCACATTATTATAATGGCTGGAAATATAAAAAATATAAGGGGGTGAGGAGCATTTATAAATTTTGCTACGTGACTTCTATCAGCAATGGTCCGATTATGAAATATCCCTTGCTTATAGTGTCTCCATCGGCCATTACTGATATATAGGCACTTCCAAAGCCGAAAATAAAATCACTTTTTATGGTGACACTTTCTCCCGCTGGCAGTTTTTCAATGATTCCAGTTGTTCTCTCTCCGCTAAATATTTTCCCACCAACAGGCAGTAAATTGATTTCCCATGGAATGTTTTCTGCATCTGCACTCCCTGTATTTTTTACGGTCACTGAAACAATACCAAAGAATCCTTGCAAACTCTCTATTTCAATTACTGGAAACTCTCCTTTGCCAAAGAAAACATCATCAAAACGAATTCCTTCTGATGGATTGGCATTATTCCATACCCAGTAAAATAAGTTCAGAGTTGCATATTTTATTTCTTTCAACCTTGTTTGATTAAAATAGGGGTTACATATATACTGGAAATAATGCCACTCATTATCTATATAGGGCAAGTGAAGAACCCATGTTACACCAACTTGATGCCCGTTTTTATCTAATCCAGTTATTCCAATGCCTCCAAAATTGTTTTGGAATGGAGGTGCATAATATTTATACCATACTCCAAAAGCATAGGTATTATTTATTGGGTCAATTGGAATTAAATCAGCAGTATACCACTGTGGAAGGCTCAGTTTCAAATTTACTATTCCTATTGATTTGTTTCCTGTATGAGCATATTCATTGTCCCAAACATATTTTGCATATCTTCCATGTATCCACCCATCGGGTAGTTCGTTTCCATATTCAAAAGAGGGATTGGGTGCAAGATTATCTTGTAATATTGTTGATGGAATATGAGACACGGCGAATTCATTCTGGCAAATTGAAAAATTTTTTTCAATGGCCATATTTCCAGCATTCTGCACGTTGTATGGCATAAAAAATAATATCCCCAACAAAATACACATTATTCCAAACAATTTCCTTATTTTATCACCTCCAGTATTTCAACATGGCTTGATTTAAAAATTTTTGTGTTGAGTTGTAACTATTTCAATGGTAGATGCAGATTAGCCTTTCTCATATAAAAGGCTAACTATTTTTGGCGTAACTCGTGGTTGGC
>CAZNGK010000178.1:0-2183 GCA_964572575.1 uncultured Thermoplasmatales archaeon
TAACAAAAAGTGGCATTATATCCAGTTTTGAAATCATTTTGTTTCTAGCATGCATCACAACAGTATTCAATAAAAAGGAGAAAAAGCAAAAGTAAACATTTAAAAAACAATAATTGCAATCAATTTGCGAGCAAAGCCAAAGTTTTAAATAGTCCGTAGTATTTTAACTTCATGCAATCATATAGTTCACAGAGATTTTATAGAGCAACAGCGATATTGATAGCTTCGTTATTTTTGCTTAGTAATTTTTCAATTAAAAGTGAAACAGTGGTAGAAAATACAATGACGGCAGAGAATAAAATGGAAGAAGACAGAATATTCATAAATATTTCTTTTGATGAACCAGTTTTTAAAAAAGTAAGCATAGGCAATAAAACATATGATAAAGTAGAAGTGCCTGGCTTATATTGCATTGGAAACCCAGGAGAGCCATATTTGCCATGCAAAACTCTTAAAGTTCTCCTTCCATATGGAAAGGAAGTAGACAGGATAGTATGGAATGGAAAGGAAGTTTTTATAGGAGATGGCTATAAAATATTGCCAGCAGGAAAAGAAGTTCCAATAGGCGTAAAAGATTATTCTCTGCCAGAGCCAGATGAAGAAATATATTCCTCAAATGACCCATTCCCGGAAAGCGTTTATAAAAACTTAGGAATACAATTTTTCAGAGGATATGCTATCCTCGTAGTCAATACATTTCCTGTGAAATATATTCCTTCAAGTGGAGAAATATCCTTTTACCCGCGCATCAATTTTATAATATATCTTAAAGATACTGGCTTTCATAGTCCTCTCTACAGAGGTCTTACTGAAGATAAGCAGGAAGTGGCGAAAAAAGTTTCGAACATTGGAGCACTGACTACGTATCAATCTAACAATTTAGCTCCATCATTATATCCAGGAGGAATATGTAATCCAAGTGATAGCTATCAATTTGTTATAATAACAAGCGAGGCATTAAATAATACAGCAGGCCCATATAATTGGGATGCTTTAATAAGCTGGAAACAATCAAATGGGATAACTGCTACAAAAGTAACTGTAGAAAGAATTGTGGCGTGTTCAGATTACTGGAATACCAATCCACTTTTCAATGATACGCAGGCTTTAATAAGAGAATTCATCAAAGATGCCTACTCAGATTGGGGGACAGAATATATTTTGCTGGGCGGTGACGCTGACGGAGCAGACGTTGGCGGAGAAAGTGGAGATAACATTATTCCAGTGAGGCTTCTATATGCCATGAGTTACGAAAATGATCAGGATGATTATATAGCATCAGATTTCTATTATGGTTGTTTGGATGGAAATTATAATTATGACGGAGATGATAAATGGGGAGAGCCAAATGATGGTATAAATGGGGGAGAAGTTGATTTTTATGCTGAAGTATATGTCGGAAGGGCTCCTGTAGATTCAGCCACTGAACTTTCGAATTTTGTTAGAAAAACAATTGAATATGGAGACACCCAAGCTGCATATCTGGAAAAGGTTTTGTTGGTAGGAGAGCAATTAGATGACGTTCCAACATGGGGTGGAGATTGTAAAGATGAAATAATAGATGGCTCTAATGCCAATGGCTATGTTACGGTGGGAATTCCTAGCGATACCTATGTTATGGATACCTTATATGATAGAACTTATACATGGTCGAAATCTGAGCTCATTTCCAAGATTAATAATAATGTGCATTTAATTAATCATCTTGGTCACTCAAGTGTCGGATATAATATGAAGTTATGGTATACAGATGTTGACAATTACTTTACCAATACAGGATATTTCTTCCTATATAGCCAGGGTTGTTATCCAGGAGCTTTTGATAACTGGCATTATGATACAGATGACAATGATCCTGGCTATTATACTGACTATGATTGCATAGGAGAGCATTATTTAAATGGTGAACATGGTGCATTTGCCTGTATTTTAAACTCACGTTATGGCTGGTATAATCCTGGAGGGACAGATAGCTCTTCTCAGAGATTTGACCGCGAATTCTGGGATGCTGTTTTTGGAGAAAATATTAAAGAAATAGGAAAGGCGAATCAGGATTCAAAAGAGGATGCCCTGGGTTACTATTCCTATGGCACCTATAGATGGTGTGCATATGAGCTTAATTTGTTCGGAGACCCTTCATTGCAAATAAAATTGCCAGGAAATCCAGAACTTGCCTATTCTCC
>CAZNGK010000178.1:2283-3411 GCA_964572575.1 uncultured Thermoplasmatales archaeon
TTGTTTATGTAGATGATGATTATAATTCGAGCACTCCTGGCTGGGGATATGATCATTTTGTGAGCATACAAGAAGGCGTTAATGCTGTTGCAGTAGGAGGCACTGTAAATGTTTATTCTGGCGTATACAATGAAAATGTTGACATAAGCAAGACGCTGAGTTTAATAGGTGAGAGTAAAAGCACAACAATAATAAATAGCAGTAGCTCAAATGCAGTTAGCATATCTGCCAATTCAGTTAACATTTCTGGTTTTACTATAAGAAATGCAACAGAGGAAGGAATTTACGTAGAAAGCGCATCCAACTGCAACATTTCCAACAACATTATTTATGGAAATGGAGGAAATGGCATATTGCTTAATTTATCAAGCAATAATACTATCTTCGCCAATATAGTTCATAACAATAGTTATGATGGCATCCTTTTAGAAAATTCAAGTTATAATGATGTAATAAAGAATAAAGTTTACTGGAATGGCATTGGTAATAATGGTGAGGGAATATTGCTGATGTATTCCAATCATTGTAATATAACAAATAATGAAGCATATGAAAATGGTGAAGATGGAATAATTTTGGAGCCTTCAAGTAGCTATAACAATGTTTCTGACAATGAAGTATATGGAAATGCAGATTGCGGAATTTTAATATCTGGCAGCAGTAATAACAACACGATATACAACAACACAGCTTACAATAACACATTTGATGGAATATTGATAGAGAAATCTTCAGGAAATGAAATCATCAAAAACAGCATACACAACAATAGCCAAGAAGGAATTTATCTTTTATCTGCAAGCAATAACACAATAAAAGAGAACTTCATAGAAAATAACAATGGATATGGCATTTATCTTAACTCTTCTTCCAACAACACCATTTACAACAATTACTTCAACAATATAAATAATGCATGGGATAATGGAACAAATACATGGAACATAAGCAAGACAGCAGGCGTTAATATAATTGGAGGAGCATGGCTTGGAGGAAATTACTGGGATGACTACAATGGTGTAGATGTTGATGGTGATGGCTTAGGAGATACTCTCCTCCCATATAATAACAGCATTGCAAATGGAGGAGATATGCATCCATTAGTGGCATCAAATTTTGCTCCAGTTG
>CAZNGK010000179.1:0-3341 GCA_964572575.1 uncultured Thermoplasmatales archaeon
CTCTGATAAAACACAGGAGAATTGTTGGATAAACTCTGATGACTCCGTATCCAGTTATAGTAGAAAATGTAAATGGAAAACCATAGATAAACATGTCTTATTTTCCATCTTTTACTCGGAAAATAATTATCAAATACTCTGGTTCTGTCCTTTATTGTCTCTATAACTCTTTCCACATAATTCCTTATTCCCCCAGAAACAATTTCATGATCAATGCCATATCTTTTCAATATCAAATACCATGGACCTCCATCAGTTATGGCAACAGATGGTAGTTTTCCATACATCTTCCACATTTTGTAAATCAGATTTCTACATGCTATGTTTGTTCTACTTCTGCTTATCATAAAGAAAACAACTTTCCTGGTTTCTGGATCGATAACAAACCAGAACCAGAAATTCATATCTCCTATCTGAAGAGATGTTTCGTCTATGACAACAATATCTGGCATTTTATCTGCAATTCTGTTTTCCAGTATACTCCCAAATTTTTGCAACCATTTCCATATGGCTGTTCTACTTCTTTTTATGAAGATACAAATTGCCATAGCAACATCCCTTAGGGATAATCTGCATAAATAGAGAAACACACTATAGAGAATTATTTCCACTGGAGTTCTTTCTCTTATAACGATACATTTTTCTTTCAGTAAATATTTCAATAATTGCACCCCATCCCATCATGCATTTAGAGGTGATCAAAATGCAAAAAGGGGATGGGGTGCATATTTTTATCGAAAAATTTCGTTAAGTTAACAGCACCCGATAAAAATAAATAAAATTTTTAATATGATTATGCATAATTTATTGGAAAATGAAGTTAAGATATAAACTCCTCATATTAGTGGTTGCAGTTTCACTTATCTCTCTTCTATCTGTTGGTTATATTCTTATCAATGAAAGTGTTAAAGAGATAAGAGAGAAAACTGAAGAAGGGATTTTAAATTTGGTGGAAGCTAAATCAACTGATTATAATAACCAGCTGAAAAGTTTGCGAAAGGAAATTGAAGTAGCTGCTATGCAATTGGGAGAGGAATGGAATGGGAAAAAAAGTCAGGCAAATCTGAGCCATATATGGATTTCCCCATATGGAAAAGGATATGAAGAACATATGGACGAGATAAAAAATTTTGATACTGTCATGGATATTATTTTAGGAATTCTTAACAGGAACAGGGACAAAGTCAGTTTAACATATTTTGGAACAGAAACTGGTGTATGTTTTTTGAGTGATGCTGTAGATGTTGTGCTTCAAAATGTTACAAAATTTGAGCATAGAGAAAGAGACTGGTATGTTGAAGCAAAAATGAAAAACAAAAGTGTGTGGACAGAATATATTGATGTATATACCCGTGATGTAACACTCAGCGTTTCTGCACCTGTTTATTCAGAGAATCATTTCATTGGTGTAATTTCCTTAGATTTACCAATAAAAGTTATTAAGAAGGACATACTTGATATGAGTTTTGCAGGTTGTAATTATTCACTTCTTGTAGATAAAAATGGCAGGATACTGGTGCATCCAAAGCTTTCAGCAGCTGGAAAAAGCTGGAATGAAAGCTTTGAGGAAGAAAATATTTTTAATATAAGTGGGTTGAACGAAATAGGAAATGAAATAAAAAATGGCTCCGGCTGTATGAAAATCGTTTCAATGGATGGAGTAAGAAGTTATGCAGTTTGCTCACCAATTGAGGAAATAAATGGCTCTCTTGTTTTTATTTTGCCCGAGAAAGTTGTTGTTGAATCTATTAAGCAGGTTGAAAGAAGTATGTTTTTAATTGTTCTTTTTATTTCATTTGGTGTTACAATAATCGCTTTTCTTTTCTCCCGCCATATAACCAAGCCAATAGAAAATTTGCAGAAAGCAACAAAGGAAGTTGCGCAGGGAAATCTTGAAAAAGGAGTTGAAACAAAGGGAACAGATGAAGTTGCAGATTTAGCCAGAGATTTTAATAAAATGGTGGCGGAGTTAAGATTATCAAATAAAGCTCTTAAAGAGTCTGAGGAGAAATATAGAAGTCTTTTTGAGGAATCTACAGATACAATATATATAACTACTGAGGATGGAAAATTGGTTGATATCAATGAAGCTGGAGAGAAGTTATTTGGATATACTAAAGAAGAATTAAAAAAGATAAATGTGGAGAATTTATATGAAAATAAAGAGGATAGAGAGAAGTTCAAGAAAGAAATAGAAAAAAATGGATTTGTGAGAGATTATGAAGTTAGATTGAAAAGAAAAGATGGGAAGATACTGGACTGTTTGCTTTCATCTGTAAAAATAGAAAAAAATGGAAAAATTTTCTATCAAGGAGTGATAAGGGATGTTACTGAAATAAAGAAGGCGAGAAAACAGCTGGAAATGTACAATTCCTTACTGAGGCACGATATAAGCAATAGAAATCAGATTACTTCTGGATGTATAGAACTTTTGAAAGAAACACAATTGAATGAGGAGCAGGAGAAACTAGTGAATAAAGCATATGAGCATTTACTACGTTCTCAACAACTTCTTCAAAAACTTGGTATTATAAATAAGGCTGGGGAGAGGAAAATAGAGAAAGTCAATGTTGATGGGATGATAAAAAGAAGTATTGAAAATTATGAATATGCTGCGAAAGAGAAAGGAATAAATATAAAATATGATGGAAAAGAAGCATTTGTTCTTGCAAATGATTTACTTGAAAATGTTTTTTCAAATCTCATAGAAAATGCAATAAATCACGCCGACTGTAAAAATATTGAAATAAGTGTTGAGGAAAATAGCGATGAATATATTGTAACAGTAAAAGATGATGGAAAGGGAATACCAGAGGACATTATGGATAAAATATTTGAATGGGGTGTAAAGGGCAAGGAGAGCAAGGGAAGCGGGCTGGGCTTGCATTTGGTGAAAATCATAGTTGAAGGTTATGGCGGAAAAATATTTTTAAAGAAAACCGAAGCTGGAGCAGTTTTTGAGATACATCTTAGAAAGTTTGGGACATAATTCTATTATTTTCTTTTCAGCAACCATATTGCTATTCCTATGGCAACAATGGCTATTATAATCCCTGCAATTAATGTTGCTGACATTCCTTTCTCCTCTTCATTTTGTACACTTATTTTTATTGAAGCAATATTGCTATACGTCGTGCCATCATAGCAACGAGCTTCTATTTTATGTTCTCCATTGCTGAGCTTTGTTGTGTCAAGTGTATAAGCCCAGCTTATATTTCCTGTTGCTTTTTTCCATTCATTTCCATCTATTCTTATTTCTACTTTCTGTATCGTTGAATTTCCATCTTCATCCCATGCCTTTCCTTTAATGAAAATGCTTCCTTTAACAGTGCTTCCATTTG
>CAZNGK010000180.1:0-3314 GCA_964572575.1 uncultured Thermoplasmatales archaeon
CTGGTACGGCGCAGGATTGCTAATCCTGTGGGCGAAAGCCCTCGCGAGTTCAAATCTCGCTCCCCGCGCTTTGTTTTTCTTTTGGAAAATCCTGTAATCCGCTTACTTAAAACTATGGTAATTGGGAGCAATAATTTTTATAAAAGATTTTTTCATTGAGGTTGTGGATAAGATAGTATTAAAAAAAGAAGTTTTTAATGCTCTCTCATCAGAAACAAGATTGGAAATTCTTAAAAAATTGGACGAGAGGAGAAAAACAGTAACTGAATTAGCTAAGGAACTTAACTGCAATAAATCAGCAGTTTATAAACATCTTCAAAAACTCATTGATGCAGGATTAATTCAAAAGGAGGAGGATGAGAGAAAATGGGTTTATTACTCCCTTACCTTTATGGGGAAAAATTTGTTACATCCTGAGAAGATAGATTTGATATTACTTCTCTCCTCTGCTATTTCATTCATAGCAGGAATATTCATGATATATTATGCACGCATAAAGCAGACTGCAGGCATAATGGAGCATAAGAAAGAGATTCCCATTGTCGGCATATTTTTTATACTCCTCTCTCTCATTACCTTGTTCATGTTTTTCTTCATAAAGAAAAAAAGAGAAAATATGATAGTGGAGGGAGAAGTTTAACTCATGAATTTAACTGACAGTATAATATGAAAACAAATATCTTTTAGCTATTTACATTTATACTTTAGTTGTTTTCTCTAATGAAAACTTTAACGAATGTAAAAATGTCTCATTAAGTATTTCAATTTGACAATCTCTGTTTAGCTTGTAGATGTTCACTAAGTAGTGAACGTTTTCTGCTCTTATATATAATTTCAAGCCATTATATTGCGGGGTTAAAATGATACAGAATAAAATGAAAAATAAATGTTTGTGTGTTGGAATAATAGCTCTATTTTTTGGACTAATAATTACACCAATTTTCAGTATTGCATATGAGAATAGCTACGCACTTCCTCCACCCATTCATGTTGATATGCTACTTGAGAAGGCAATGTGCAGGAGAATGTCAGTAAGAGAATTTAATAGTCAACCTGTTACTGAAGATGAGTTATCCACAATTCTATGGGCCGTACATGGTTTTAGCAATGGAAAACATAATGTCCATAAAATTGCAATGATTTGTTCAGTTCAGATATATGTAATGAAGGAAGATGCTGTGTATAAATATGATCCGCTAAATCATTCTCTTTCCTTATGGAAGGAAGGTGATTTTAGAGATATTGGAATGTATGATGACGCTCCTCTAAAAATTGGAATAACATGGAACACCACCAAATGTAGTAAAGAATTGATGGCATGCATTGAAATTGGGGAAATTGGACAGAATGTGTATTTTGTTGCAAATGCATTGAATTTGGGAACAGTTACAACAACAACTGAAGCAGAAGAGCTTGCTCGCATTGATTTACCTTCATGTGAAACACCAAAAGTTGTTATGCCAATTGGTCATCCAAAAAATCCTTATAATTTCACTTACGAGCCCATTTCATCAGAACTCCCTGCCGTCAAAAATTCATCTATCTCATTATATAAGGCAATACATGACAGGAAAGAAGCAATTGCTTGGAAAGACGGAATAACAAATCAGGAACAGTCTCAGATAATATGGGCATCCTATGGATATTCATACTTCATTGATAATCTCAATAATAAGAGGCATCGCACCCTCCCGAGCGCTGGTGCCCGATACCCTTTCCGGGTATTTCTTGTCAATGAGTCAGGAGTATACAGGTATTACCCAAGGACACACAGTTTAAGAAAAATAGTCGATGGCGATAAAAGACAGGAAGTCGCCACCGCCTCCCAGCCTTTTGTAGCATCTGCACCCTGCATTGTTATACCGGTGTTGGATAAAATTGCTTCCAAAAAGTATTTGTGGATGTGGTACTATGAAGCAGGAGCATTTGCACATAATGTTTTTTTAGAAGCTACAGCATGGAACCTTTCTGCAAATGTAATTTTGCCAGTGGATACCGAGAAAATATTATCTATTTTGGAGCTTGACAGCGACTATGTTCCATTTTTTGTTATACCTGTTGGAAGAGAGGAAAAGGTAAGGGATGAGATTCAGCCTTCTATAGAAATAACGAAGCCAAAGGAAGGATATTTATATATTTTTGATAAGGAGATCATACCAGTAGGAATAACGACATTGATTGGTTCATGCACTCTGACTGCAGAAGTAAATGATAATTATGCTGTTCAGGCTGTAAGATTTTTTGTTGATGGAATAGCTGTAAATGAAACATATCTCTCACCTTATAATTGCAAAATACCATCATCGATATTTCCAAAGAAACATGTGATGGAGATAAGGGCGTATGACTATGAGGAAAATGAAGCAATTGTTCAAATGGAATATGTAAAGATACTATAACCTTTTGTAGACATATCATAGTTCTCCCCCCTCTATACTTTTTTGCTAAGGAACAAAAATGAGACAACTGCACTAATAATTTCACTATTACATCTATAAAATAAGAAAATGTTATAAGTTAGTCTTCAATAATTTTTTATGGAAAATATAGAAGTTCATGAATATAAAAAAATGGATTTGACAAATGCTTTTGTTATTGCAGGTTTTCCTACAGTTGGTTTAGTTGGAACAATAGCAAGCAGATTCGTTGTTTATAGTTTAAAACTTCACTTAATCTCGGCATTCCTCTCTGATTACTTTCCGCCAGTAAGTGTGATTTCAAATGCAAATCCTCTGCCACCTGTTAGAATTTATGCAGGCGACAAGAAATGCGGACCAAATGGAAAATGTGAACAACTGGTAGTAATACTATCTGAATTTGCTCCACATTTTGCTACACTTCGCCCATTGGCAAATAAAATTATAGAATGGTGCAAGGAGAACAATTGTGAGACAATTGTTTGTATAGAAGGATTTAATATGGAAATAAAAACAGAGGAAACGCCTTTGCTTGGAGTGGCAAGCACAGAAAATGCCCGTAATTTGTTGACAAAATATGAAATAAAAGTAATGGAGGAAGGTATGGTAAGCGGACTATCTGGAATATTGCTTTATGAAGGAATGCGTAAAAATTTTGATGTTGCCTGCCTGCTTGCTGGCACGCATGCAGATTATCCAGATGCAAAAGCTGCTGGAAAGGTGCTGGAAGTGGTGAACAAAATGCTTCCAGAAATTGAAATTGATCCTGAGCCACTATATAGGCAGGCTGAGGAAATAGAAAAACAGATAAAGATACAGATGGAAAAGGCAAAGCCGACAAAGCCAGCTTATGCAGAGCAAGTCATGTACGGGTAATTTTTAAGATGGAAGAAAACA
>CAZNGK010000181.1:0-3299 GCA_964572575.1 uncultured Thermoplasmatales archaeon
AGAAAGCCTAATAAAATTTTGAGGAGATTTTATCACTCATTTTGAGGAAAATCAAGACAGAAAAAACTTTTTATAATATATCCTATATATTTATTGTATAGTGCTTTCTTGTTTGGAATGAGGTGGTGAAAATGAGACTTTGGCTTATTGGAGCCTATGGGATAGTGTCTACTACAACGGCAGTTGGCGGGAAGGCGATTGAGAGGGGCTTAATAGATAAAGTTGGATTAGTTTCTGAACTACCTCAATTTAATGGCATAAATGATTATGTGAAATTGAATTTTGAATTTGGAGGACATGAGATAAGAGATTTAGATGGAAGTTTTTACACTGCTGCCTGCATGCATTTAGAGAAGAACAAGCATTATGAAGCGGGTATCTTAGAAAAGTTAAGAGATGATTTGGATAAAATAAAAGCTGAAAAAGGAACTGCGATTGCCTGTGGGACAGGTATAGAGGAATTTGGAAAGATTGAAGCACTTGAAGAGGATGGAATGACTCTCAGAGAAATAACTAAAAAACTTGAGGAAGATATGAGAAAATTTAAGAGAGATGATATGGTCGTCATAAATCTCGCATCTACAGAGCCTATTCATAAATTAAATGAGAGATATCATAACTCTATTGAAGGATTTGAGACAATGCTTGATGAAGATAAAAAGGAGTTTGCAACTGCCAGCATGCTCTATGCATATGCTGCCATAAAAAATGGCATACCTTATGGAAACTTCACACCAAGTGTAGGCTCTTCTTTGCCTGCTCTTAAAAAACTGGCAATTGAAAATGAAGTGCCTCATGCAGGAAATGATGGTAAAACTGGAGAAACGCTCGTTAAAACTACTTTGGCACCTATGTTTCTTTACAGGAATCTGAAGGTTCTCGGATGGATGGGTTACAATATATTGGGCGATTTTGATGGAAAGGTGCTGAGTCATAAGGATAATAAAGAAAGCAAAATCATATCCAAGGATAGTGTGCTGGAAAAGATTTTGGGTTATTCTCCATATAGCATTACAGAAATAGAATATTTTCCCAGTCTGATTGATAACAAAACTGCATTTGATTTCATACACTTTAAAGGCTTTCTGGGAACAAAAATGAAATTCTACTTTGTATGGGATGGGATAGATGCCATTGTTGCTGCTCCAATAGTTATAGACATAGCCAGATTTCTCCTTTTTGCAAAGAAAAGAGGAAGATATGGGATAATAAAGGAAATGGCATTTTTCTTCAAGAGCCCAATGGAAAGCAACGTGATAAATACACATGAGCAATTCCATCAACTGATAAACTGGTTCAGAGAATCATTATGAAAGCAGTTATACTGGCAGCTGGACTTGCAAGGAGAATGGAGGCGAAAACGCCAAAGCCTCTCCTCAGTCTATTTGGTTTGCCAATAATAGAACATTCCATCAGAAAATTGAAAGGATGCGACATAGTTGTTGTATATCATGAGAAAGAAATTGAGAGATATCTAAAAAAGAAATTTCCAAACATAAAATTTGTTTACAATGATAGTCCAGAGAGAGAAAATGGATGGAGTTTATATTTAGCTAAGGAGCATGTTAATGAAGATTTCCTGTTACTTATGGGAGATCATTATTATGGAGAGAAATTTTTTGAATTTGATGAATTAAATGAAACAACTGTTTTTGTAAGCGAATATTGTGTGAATGCCAATGAAGCTACAAAAGTTAAGATTGAGGATGGAAAAGTTGCAAATATTGGAAAAGGACTGAAGGAATATGACTACTTTGATACTGGTTTTTTTTACTGCAAAAAAGAGATTTTTGAATATATTGAAAAAATGAAAAGCATGAAAAAAATAAAGTTGGCTGATGTTATGCAGGAGCTTTCTAAATATGGAAAAGTTTGCTACAAACTAATAGATGAGAAATGGATCGATATTGATACAAAAGATGATTTAAGAGAGGCTAATAAATTAGTAGAGCGTAGCATGTTAAAGGAGGGAGATGGAATAATATCAAAAAATATAAACAGGAAAATTTCAACAAAAATTACAAAAGCAATTGTAAAATATGACTCAATCACTCCAAATATAATAACTTTAATTTCTTTTATACTTGGCATTCTCTCTTCTATCCTTTTTTTTATGAAAATTTTTATTCTCGCTGGCATAATGACCCAGATATGCTCCATCGTTGACGGATGTGATGGTGAGGTTGCCAGGATAAAAAATATGAAAACAAAATTTGGCAAAGTTTTTGATGCATTAACAGATAGAATTGCAGATATGTTAATAGTTTTGGGAATGCTTTTTGCTTATGGATTTACAAACCTCAGCATAGCATCCTTTTTCCTTGCTATTTCAGCAAGCATACTGCCAAGCTATGTTTATCATTTAACAAATGCAAGAGTATCATTTTTTGGAAGAGATACTCGCCTATTTTTGATAATGATAGGAGGAATCCTTGCATATTTTTATATTGACTCATTGATATATACAATGATTTTCATTGGTTTTTTGGCATATGCTGGTATTGCATTGATTATATATAAGCTGAAAAAAGAATGACTTCTTTCCATCTGCGTCTCAATTCTTCTACAACCTTCATATCAGGAGTCAAGAAATTGTATTTATCTACATCTTTGATACCTATCCATCTTATTTCTTCATGTTCCTTTGCTAACGGCTCTCCTTCACATTTTGCCAGATATACATGAAGCTCTATTTCTCCACTGACTACTGTAAATAATCTCAATTTTTTAATCTCTAAATCCAGCTCTTCTTTTATCTCTCTAATCAAACATTCCTCATAGCTTTCCTCGCCCTCCACCCTCCCTCCGGGAAATTCCCATCCATCATTTTTCCTCTTTGCAATTAAAAATCTATTGCCTTTCAAAATAATTGCAGCTGTTACCTGCATTTTTCCTCCATTTATATCTTTGATAGCTATCTCCAACATTTTCCTTGTAGATTGCAGAGGAAATTGATGAATATATGAGAAGTATAGCAATAAAAACGATCGTCTTATTCATACGTTTACATGCCTTGGTTGTTTAAAAAACTTGTTTTATACAAGTATGGTTTAACTCAATCTTATTAATGAACACATGTTCATAAACGATTAATCTCAAAATTATAGAAACTGATGATTGAAATATCTCAGCACAATTGTTTTCATAATCTCTGTTAAGTTATAAGCAACAGTTTCGTTTTTATTCAATAAAAGAGTATCTCGAGATACTAGAAAATGATCATGAAGATAGCTCTGTTGCTTAATAACCTGACTTTGCCATTTTAAGTTAATTATACCGCCATTGTATAATTTGCCAAT
>CAZNGK010000182.1:0-3269 GCA_964572575.1 uncultured Thermoplasmatales archaeon
ACTTTATAAAAACTTATTTATAAAGGATGCCGATTTAATAAGAGAAGAGCGGAAGCAGAAAGTATAAAAAATGCTCTGTTTATGGCTGCAATAAGCTCTCAAAAATAGAAAGATTTTTAAACCAGTTTTTGATTACTGTCTGACAAAAGACGGACAATGTCATCCAAATGGATGGCAAAATGCCATACCAAAGATGGCACATGTCCATCATGTGGCTGATAGAATGAGAACAGAAAAAATAACTGTAAGGCTTCCACTGCAACAGATTCATGCCATTGATACTTTTGTGAAGCTCGGAGAGTTTGCCTCCCGCTCTGAGGCGATAAGAAGAGCACTTAATATGCTCATTAAAGAACTTACAACAAGCCTTGAAGAGCAGAGAGAAATGTGGAAGAAGATTCAAGAACTTCAAGCCTTTGCTGGAGAAATTGAAAAATATAAAGAAAAATAAAGCGGTATTTGGGGGGATGGGATGCCGCTACCAGCCTATAGGAGGGGAATAAATGAAAAGCTTAATAGATAATGCCTTAAAATATGGGGAAGAAAGAAAAATTGATGTTGATGAGTTTGGGATAGCAAAGATACTGGTTGTTGGTGTTGGAGGAGCTGGAGGCAACACAATTTACAGGCTCCACAAAATTGGAATAAAAGGAGCAGAAACTATTGCAATCAATACTGATAAGCAAGCCTTGGACATGATAGAATCAGATAAGAAACTTCTCATTGGGAAAAATATTACTCGCGGATTGGGAGCAGGGGGCTATCCAGATGTGGCGAAAAGATGTGCAGAGGAGTCCAGAGATGAAATAGAGGAAATTATTGGCAACCCAGATTTGGTTTTCATTACTGCAGGAATGGGAGGGGGCACAGGCACTGGAGCGAGTCCCTATGTTGCAAGAATTGCAAAGAGAAATGGAGCCATTGTTGTTGGCATGGTCTCAATTCCATTCAGAGTGGAGAGAGGAAGAATGCTGAGAGCAGAACAGGGCTTAGAAGAACTAAGGAAGGAATGTGATTCCGTTGTTGTGCTTGATAACAACAAACTCCTTGATTTTGTTCCTCATTTGCCAATAGATAAAGCATTTTCTGTAATGGACCAGCTTATTGCAGAAACAGTAAAAGGAATAGCTGAAACAATTGTGGAGCCATCTCTGATTAACCTTGATTATGCAGATGTAAAAACAATTGTATCTGGAGGAGATGTGGCAGCAATGCTCTGGGGCGAAGGAGCTACTCGCGATGGGGCAGAGGCAGTGGCGCATGAAGCAATGCATCATCCATTGCTAGAAGTGGATTATAGAGGGGCTAAAGGATGCTTAATTCATATTACTGGCGGTCCAGATATGTCTCTTGAGTTTGCAGAGAAGGTTGCAGAATATATGACACAGGAGCTTGATCCCTATGCCAACGTAATTTTGGGAGCAAGAGTAAATAATGAATACAATGGAAAATGCAGAATAATGGCAATTATGACAGGGGTTTCATCCCCTTATATTCTCTCTTCCAAGGATGAGAGGGTGAATCTGCCAAAGTGGGAAAACGGAAAAAAGATGGGAATAGATTTAATCGGCTAAGGTGATTGGTTAAGGTAATGGATTAAGAGACCTCTATTTCCTCTCCATTTTCTGGAATGTATATCCTTGCATCTATTTCTTCTGCAATTGCCTCTGGATTTTCTGAATGGAAAATGATTACATTTTCTGGAGAACAATCTTTTATGAATTTAACAAGCTGACTGTGTCCTGCATGTGCTGAAAAATCATAGAATTTTACCTGACAATCAACTTTTGTTTTTACCCCATACAATTCTATTTCTTTCTGTTCAAGAAGCAACCTTCCATTTGTTCCCTCAACTTGATAGCCAGTAATAATCACAGCAGATTTTGGATCGTCTTTAATTTTATCAACATACCACAGCACGGGGCCGCCATTCATCATACCGCTTGTTGTAAGAACAACGCCTGATTTTAACGCAAGTTTCTTTCCATGGTTAGAGTAGACAACGTTAATTTCTTTTATGGCTTTTTTAAGCTGCTTCGGAGATCTTATACAATTTTTGTGCTTTAATATAATCTCAGATATTTTATATCCCATTCCATCGAGCCATACATCATGCCCACTCTCTGATAGAAGAATGGCAAGTTCTTGCGTTCTACCTACAGCAAAAGCAGGTATAATTGCTTTCCCTCCTCTCTTCACTATATCTTCTACCTCATCAATAAATTCTTTTTCTAATTCATCTCTTTTTGGATGTTCAACACCTGCATATGTTCCTTCAATGAAAAGTGTTCTGCATTTAACTGCTTTTGCCCCTTTCATTAAACGAGTATCTATAGTATTTATATCACATGCAAAAAGGATATTGTTGATTTCAATCATTACAGAGCCGGGAATATGTCCTGCATGATGAAATCGTATTTCCAAATCGTTCAGTTTCATCTCTGTTCCTTCCTCAATATTAACAAATTTCTGCATTGCAAAATCTATTTCATTTTCACTATAAGGAAAAGGATAACCAGTAGAGTCTGCAATTTTTATGGTGTCTCTATAAAGTATCTCTGATATTTCTCTGGTTAAAGGAGTGGTAAAAACTTTTGCATTGTATCTATTGCACAGCCAAGGAATCATGCCAGAATGATCAAGATGAGCATGGCTTACAATTGCATTACTCACTGGAGGCGATTCTATGGGATAAAGAGGAGGATTTTCTGGAGTAATTCCATAGTCAATCAAAATTTTTTCATTTTCAATCTCGCTTAGTATGCCAACTCTGCCTACTTCCCTCCCGCCGCCAAGAAATGTTGCTTTCATTTTAACTTTCCTCAAATCTTTCTATTTTCATGCCTCTATATTCTAGTTTTGTTGACCTCTTCACAATGCATCTCATTTGAACTGGGGAAATAGACAACTCTCTTTCCACTTCTCTGCTCAGCTCCCCTTCTTCACCAATAAATTCGTAAATATTTTTTTCTATTTCTCTAAATTTATTTTCATCCATCAAAATCACTGAAAAAACATCCCTTATCATGTCAATGGATGTCATTACATTTATATGAAATGCAGAATAAAATGCATGATATTCCTTTTTTGCCTTTCCATTTTCTGACATTGTCCATCTTGTTTCAACCATCTTTACTTTTTCAAAAAATTTCAGAGCTTCTTTCCCTTCCTCACCATATTTTTCCTCTATCTCTTCCATGGTCAACCAGTCTTTGGAAACTTCATTAAAAACATCTCTTTTAACTTCTGTTTCAAAGGCTCTTGATAGC
>CAZNGK010000183.1:0-3198 GCA_964572575.1 uncultured Thermoplasmatales archaeon
TTGCATTTGATGCATTTGGATATCCTCCTTAGATTGCCTCTCTTGTTTTAACAGCGATTCCGCGCTCAAAATCAATCATTTCCTCCCTGTTTAACAGACATTGCCCCACTGCAATTAGCTCATCGTCTTCACTTACAATCAACGCTTCGTCATAAGGACGAAGCTCTTTGCAGGCGTCGATAACAAATTTTGCAAAAACATTTTTGCCTTCTTTTATAAAAGGAATGGCATCATCTGTAACAAAAACCCTCATTTTGGGAGGGCTGAAAAAAGAATGCAACCTTTTTCCTCCTTCTGCCTTTAAAGTAAAGAATCCATCTGATGCCCGCATCGATGCCACATGCTTCTCATCACATATCACATTCCTTATTTTCCCAGTGCTTTTTGATTTTATTATTTTTATTTCTCCTTTAAACAATGCCTCCCCTGCTCCCCTGCCAAACTGATAATTTGCCACGCTTTTTATCTTCCTTATATCGAAATCTTTGCTTTTTTTGCCAACTTCCTCCAAACCAGCTATTTTGGGCACCTTTTTATAAAATTTACTGAAAGCTTTTTTTGCTTCTTTAATTGTTTCATCATCTACATTTTCGGGGAACAGAGATTGAGCAACAGGATAAATTTCGTCTAATTCCAATGGTATAGCACCAAATGATGACTCAACTATACAATTTGCTTCAATTTTTTTCAGCCATTCCTGCCTGCTATATGGCTTGCTGAATTCTGCAAAAATAATGCTTTTTTCAAAAAATGGTTCGTATCTTTCCACTATTCTCTTCTGAAGTCTGTAAGCAATTGGGCGATGTAGAGAATATCTTCCTGTATACATGAAAGCTTTTCTTTTGGACACATTTTCCCACTTCTCAAGCCATTTCTTTTCTCTTTTCAACACTTCCATTGCATCCAGTAGAGAAGGATGGGATGTTGCTCTTTGCTCAACCATTTCCGTCAAACAGCCTTGCTTTATTGCTTGTCTCACTCTTTTCATCTCTGTAAAAGTCTGCCAGAGATTATGAAAAGCTATTGCCCCCTCTCTGTTCTCTCTATCCATTGCTTTTATGTCATCTATATCATATTTACTGCATACTGGACAGCAGCATGGCAATTCATCTATTTCGCTCAGCCTAACTGTTCTATCTGGGAAAATGAATCGGTTATCTTTCGCATATTTTATATAGGAGGCAGAGTCAAATAAATCGCACCCCAATGCAACAGCTAAAGGAAATATGATGGGATGTCCTGCTCCAAATAAATGAACAGGTTTTGAAGGCGGCAATTCTTTCTTGCTCGCAATTATTATTTCTGCTATTTCAGCATATCTCTGATTTTCCATTAGTGGCACAACACCTCCGATGGGATAAACATCAGCCCTTAGCTTTGCCAGCTCTTTTGCACAATATCGACGTAACTCTTCATATACTCCTCCTTGAACAGTGCATGCAAGAAGCATTTCCCCTTTTTCCTTCATGCTATTCCTTGCCCTTTTAATTGTTTCATTAACTTCTCTTTTCACCTCTTCATAGCTTTCTTCTTCAGAAAAGATGTCAAGTATCGTCCCTATATCAGCTCTTATATCATGTTGAAATTTCACTATCTCAAGAGCATCTATTTCTATTCCATACATGTACATCTGAAAAGAGCCAGAATCAGTCATTATAGGCTTATTAAAATTGAATATAGAATGCAGTCCTTCTTTTAGAGCTCTCTCCCTCAATTTCTCATCATTATATATGATATATGAATTCGTTATAATTGCCTCAGCGCCAATGGCAAGCATTTCATTTGGATGTATTGGCATAACATGAGGATTTATAACAGGCAAAATAGTTGGCGTAGAAATCTTTCCATGTTTTGTATGCAAAATGCCAATCCTTGCAAGTCCATCTCTCGTCTTCAATTCAAACATTATGAAAAGATGTGAAAGAGGATTATAACATTTTGGCTCTACTTTTGTTTTAAATATCCTTCAAATATTCCCTGATCTCCTCTGCGATTTCTTCTGGCTTCTTCTCCAAAATGCTTTCTAAATGTAATCTCTCAAAAAACATTACATCATTTCTATAGTATTTAACCATGTTTTGCCTTGTAATGGTGCGAAAATGCATAGGAAATTTATTTTCTAAACTTGCAAAAATTGCAACATTGAAACTGTTTCTGTTTATGCTTGCATAGTAAGAAAGAATGTAATGCAGTGCTTCAGCCATATTTCTCAAATTGACTTCAAAAAATTTTTTCTGTGTTACACCTACCACTTCATTAAAGCCGAAAGGAACAAAAGGAGTGAAAAGAATAAACTCTCCAATTTCTGCAATCAACCTCTCACTTCTCTTTTCTTCTTCTACATATTCAATAAATTTATCTCTACTTTTAATCAATTTTTCCATGTAAGTGGTAGGATGCTCACTTGCTACCACTTGAGTATGAGGATGCAGAATGCTGGCGCCTGCTGGCATCATGTAATTCCAGTTTATTGAGACGTATTTTATGTTGTCCATTTCCTTTATTTTCTTGATGTATTCAAAGCAAAGGGAGAGATTTTTTTCAAGCAAAATTGGTGAAAAATCCTCTGGCTTTATATGATGCTTTTTGAAGGCGCACACAGCACTATGCTTTGCATATGGATGAATATTCGGGAAAAGGAAAGCATGCTCATTTTCAAGCATCTCGCCAAAGCTTTTATCAAATTTTGCAAGCTTTTCTGGTGTGCAGAAGATGCAAGGTTTTTTAATGATTTCATCAAAATTTTCCTGTGCATCAATTTCCAGCCCAACTTTTTCAATTATCCTGCATCTTCTCTGCCATATTTCATCCTTCCTCACTTCTATTTCTTTTTCTATTCCGTTTACAAAAGCTTTCTCCACCCATCTCATGAACATATTTGTGGATACAGAATTGTTTTAAAAGTTTGCTCTTAAAGAAATTTGAAATTGTCCTTACTTGAGATTCAGAGATTAATAAATAACCGCTTTTATTCAGATTTATTGGATGAGCAGATTCGTGGTGTTAACTTAAGGATTTTTGATAGTTTTTCATGAAGGATTGTTCTCCAAAATAGAAATAATTGAGGAACGAAATATGATGATTGAAATATCTCAACACAATCATCCTCCTATTTTTGATAAGCTAACATCATCCAAAAAAATAGGATATTCCTAACATTTCGTGATATTTTTAAACCCCTTTTCATTTTCTTTTTGG
>CAZNGK010000184.1:0-3189 GCA_964572575.1 uncultured Thermoplasmatales archaeon
CCTCATAAATAGACAACCTGGTGCCCATGTGTCCATCACTTTTACCGAAGTAATTAGTTCAGGAACAGCTATGAAAGTAATGGATGCAATGATGCCTTTAATATTTATCGCATCTTACAAGATTATTGACATGATTTTTGAATGGATTTTAGAAGAAAATAAAAAAGTTGGAAAGATTCGAGAAGTTCCATGGAAATTTAAAGAAAAGATAAAAATTATCTCAAACAGTCAGCTAAATTATCCTTCATTATTTCAATCTAACCTTTATATTCAAAATTATCTATTTGCACTTTATTCGAACTTACTAAAATTTAGAAATGAGATTGTTCATAAAAATAATTTTTCAATTTCAGGCGCTAAACTCAAAATTGAAACAACCGAAAATTCACAATCATATTCTATTGAACTTGATCGAGAAGAACTTGGTGCCTTTATGAGAACCGTGATAGCTGTAGCAAAAATGCTCATTGGTGTTTTACCTTTCAGGAAACGAGAGGATTATCTACTCAAGTACCATTTTGATCAAATTAAAAAACTTCATGGTTTAAGTGAGTTTAAACAAGCAAAACCAATCATTGTAGATGTGATTTTAAAGGTCTCGGAGGAAGAAGGTATGTTTCCTGCTGATCTTAAATTTGTACGAGAACAGATAGACCTAATTTATCCTAATGTAGCTGTTTTGTATAATTTAAAAATTATCGGTCTAGTTAATGATAAACCTTCGGTTTGCTGGTTTTTTCCATTTGATTCCGTTCCAACAAACGATGTACTTGAGCTTAGTCTGGATAGCTATAAAGAATATTTTAAACCTTTAGAGGAGCACCAAAAATAAAACTTTTTGGTTTCTTGCTTTTTAAAAAAAGCAAATATTGCCTAACAGTGGGTATGCAGTTCGTGCAGTTTCTATGCTCATCCCAATTGCCTTATCGAGTAACTTCATATATCCTCCAGAGCGTTATATGAAATTAGCCTCTTGCCTTTAAAAAATAATGAATGAAAGAACTAAATAAAATGAGCACAAGGATCTCAAAAGCAAACCCTTGGAAGTTTTTTGCTTTAGCTCTTGGCATTTCATGGTTCTTCTGGATATGGGTTATATTGTTAGACTGGAATGTCTTTACATTTCCAGCAATAATTCTTGGTGCTTTTGGATTGTTTGGTCCTGCAATTGCGGAAATTATCCTAATCTCTCGCACTCATGATAAAAAACAATGGCGAGATTACTGGCAGCGTGTATTTGACATCAGACGGATTAGTAAAAGATGGCATCTGGTTATCTGGCTCACATTTCCTGTGCTGAACACTTTTGCCCTTCTGTTAAGTGTTCTTGCAGGCTCACCGTTGCCTGAGTTTGAAGCAGCCAGAAATCTGATATCTGAACCTTTGAGAATTTTTCCTTTTGTCATTTTTATTTTGCTCTATGGACCATTGCCGGAAGAGTTGGGCTGGCGTGGTTATGCTCTGGATGGGCTGCAAACAAGATATAATGCTCTTTTCTCAAGCCTTATCTTGGGCATAGTATGGGCATTGTGGCATCTTCCCCTTTTTTTCATGAAGGGACAATGGCAGCACGATGTGTTAAAATTCGGTACATTGGATTTCTGGACGTTTATTTTCAGTCCAATTTTTCTTTCAATTTTATTCACATGGATTTACAATAATACCAACCGCAGCACTCTGTCAGCAATCTTCTTTCACTTCATGTGTAATTTTAGTGGAAATCTCATTCCATTGACAGAGCAGAGCAGGTTATATAGTCTGATTTTGATTATTATTTTATCAATGGCGGTAACACTCATTTATGGACCGAAAACTTTAACCCATATAAAAGGCTGCTAAATGGAATCAACGGAGAAAAAAATTCTAAGACGTTTTTTTAGCAAGGGGATTTATCCTTCTCAAATATTTTTTCTGGTTAGATTTTCCTTTGCGGAGACTTATTCTTTCTCCCAAAAAAGCTGGCTAATAGACTTCATCTTAAAGAGGATTTCAATGTGCCCGAGATAGGTTCTGCTCGGCTACTTCGGTGTTGAAGTTGCACGGCACATACTGCAAGGACATTTAGAATTGTTCAATATATAGAAAGAGATGCTTGAAAAAGCACATCATAAGATTGAGTCAGAATCCTGGAACCATTAGGTCTATTATTTATCACAGAACAGCCAGGAGACCCTGACTTTTTACCTTTGCCGGTTGTCCGCTCTTTGGTTGAAAAGCAGGAGTTCGAATTTATTGAGAGCTACGGCAAGAAAAGAACTATACTGCGAATTTTAGAAAAAATTGATCAAATGAGCAAGAGTAAATTTAAAGAAGGATAGATATGGATAAAAAATCTTTTGTCTGGTGTTTGGGACTCTGTAGTTGGGTTGCAACTTTGCCCTTTTTGTTGTATAACAAAAGGATATATGGCTTGCTAATGTTCACCCAGATTTCGCAAGGCAAAACTTCATATATCCTCAGAGTGTTATACGCAAATATTACTCCCTATGTGATGTAAGATGTATTACCTATACATAACAACAGCATTAGCTTTAATACTTTCTTTTATCGCAAACCGCAAGAAGACACTTATGGCAATAAAAATAGCAGTTAAGAAATTTATAAATATTTTACCTGCTTTTTTAACTATGCTCATTCTTGTCTCAATTGTTCTTTTTCTTATTCCAGACAAAATTATCTTAAATTGTCTCGGAAATAACAATAAATTCATTGGTATGATTTTTGCTTCTATTTTGGGCTCTATTACACTAATGCCAGGGTTTATTGCCTTTCCATTGTGTGGAATTTTGTTGAAAAAGGGAGTTCCATATATGGTTTTGTCTGCTTTTACAACTACTTTAATGATGGTAGGAGTCCTTACTTATCCCATAGAAAAAGAGTATTTTGGAAGGAAAGTAACTCTAATAAGAAATATAATCAGTTTCTTTATAGCAATTATTGTGGCTTTAGTGACTGGCATTTTCTTTGGTGAGATATTTTAATGAAGCGAAATGTTATTAAAATAGTAGGTATATCTGCTTATATTGTTTTTATCCTCTTTTCTTTCATAACCGGATTTGATCCTGGGAAACAGATAGGTAAAAATTTCGTTATTTTTTCAGTAGATATGCTTAAAATCCTGCCGTGTGCATTTATTTTAATAGGTTTGTTTGAGGTATGGGTGAAAAAAGAAACTGTTGAAAAGCATTT
>CAZNGK010000185.1:0-3182 GCA_964572575.1 uncultured Thermoplasmatales archaeon
TCACAATACTCCATATATTATTGTTGCAATAATGACAATTAAAATTGTGGGCGGGAGCATGAGTTTATACAAAGTGGTGAATTTTGGCTTGAAGTATTCGTAAGTCAGAACAACGCATGGGTGAATTGGCGAAATCAGATAGCCCATGAAAGAAGTGATGTAAAGAAGGCTAACTAAGCTTATATCGTTGATGAAAGGAGAGAGAATTGGGTATAATATGCCAACAGATGCCAAATTATGGGCAGTGAGTAAGCCAATGGTAAATGAAAGAAGCGATATTACAAGTATATGGTTAAAGGTAGAGAGATGAGAGTAAATTATCTCCGTTGCTCCTGTATCTAATATAATATTCTTCAAAAACATGATGCCAAATATTGCAAGTGCAAGATTTACAGAAATTCCTTTCTTTATCATATCAAAGCTTTTTTTCTCTGCGATGAAAAGAGATGCAAATATTCCAAGAGGTAAAGCAGTAAGAAAAGCAATATATGTAGAAGTGTAGAAGGATAGAGGAGTTGCAATTGAAACTGGTATGAGAATTGGAATTAATCCTCTGTAATTCCCTTTCCCCTTTCCTCCTTTTCCTCCTGAAAATTTTGCAACAAAATATAAGCCAACAATGAAACTTATCACAAAAAGGGGAATTTGCATTTTAATAAGCTCAAAAATATTCTCACCAGATAAATCTGCAAGCAATACTAAAGGTGTGGCAAGAGGGAAAATCATGAACCATATATGGCGGTACCATAGATTAATGAAGGTCAGCTCCTCTTTCCTTGTCTCAACCTCTTTTTTGTAAATGAGTGGGGCAGAGAGCAGTGCCCCACCAGGCACAGGAAGCAAGCCAAGCACAGAAGGAATTGTGATAAGCAATCCTCTATAAGATAATCTGCCACTTAATGCATCAATTAGCCCTTTCATTTCTCCACTTTCCTGCAAAATTGTTGCAAGGAGTTTAATTAAAATTACAATTAAAATGAGCGACACAACCTTCCAATCAGAAATTGTCTTATACAGCAAATAGGGCATTTTTTCTGGATTCAGAGCAGAAAGTAAAAATGCACCAAGGAGAACTGCAAAAGCAAAATTCTTTCTATTTGCAACCAGAAAAATGATGAGCGAGAATGTTGCAATGACAGCTACTATAGTTACCACATCATTCATATTTTCCTTTCCTTTCCTCTGCCCAATAATACAACTCTCGAATCCTCTCTTTCCGCTTCTATTCCATATCCAAGTATATCAGCCAGCTTTTCCCCAAACTCTTTTATTTCTTCATGCTTTGGCATATTTTCCAGTCCCATTCTCTGACGCGAATAGCCAACATACATATATCCTTTTGGCTCAATAAACCATGGCTCTGCTTTTTCATCTAGCTTGGCATATTCTGCCTCATATCCCAAATTCCAGTGTTTTACCAAAGTATGCCTTATTACAGTTCTTGTATTCAAAGACGGTAAAAGCTCCAATGTCTCATTTAGCTTTTTCCATCCCTCAGCAAGCAGAGGACAGCATAGTTTTTTATAAATTTCCTCATTTGGAGCAGCCACAGTAACATAAATTTGGCGAGGCAGACAATCCATTTTTTCTAAAGCTTTTGGCAATGTTCCATTTGTAACTAAAAAAGTAGTCATCCCTCTTTTATGGCATTCTTCAAAAAAATCACTCAGATATGGATATAAAGTTGGTTCACCAGTAAGTGAGCAGGCAACATGTGTTGGCTTCATTGCCTCCTCCCATTTCTCAAGTTTTACTCTTTCATCTCCTTTATAGCCAGAGAGGAGGCGTTGTTGTTCCTCAATGCATTTTTCCAGAATATATTTTGCCTCATCAGCTTCCTCCTCTGGCAATTCCATTAAAGTAAATCCCTGAAAGCGCCAGCAATACAAACATTTTTGAGTGCAATGAAATGCTGCTGGGCTCATCTGCAAGCATCGATGACTTTCTATGCCATAAAACGTGTTTTTATAACACTGCCTGCCTTCAAGCAACGATTTGCGGAGCCAGTGACAAAGCTTGACTGCTGAATGCCTGCCTACAACTGCATATCCTTGTTTCTCAAATATCTCTTTCATTTCATGCATTCATCTCAACATGGCTATTTTCTTAATAAACTTTAGCTGTAAGCTATGTTTTCCCAAGAGATGGCTTATGTAAAAATGAAAGCACTCCTCCAATGAAGGCCGGAATTAGCATTGTAATAACATAACCTGCCAGCGATAAAGCGAGAGCAAAATTCTTCTCTACGCCATATAAAGAGAGGAGGAGAATCAATGTTCCTTCTCTTGTTCCAAATCCACTTATTGTAATTGGAATCAAGCCAACTAAGGAAGCAATTGGATAAATTAGTATGAAATCAAAATATGGGATGGGTAAATGCAAAGAATATGAAATTAAATAAATCTGAGAGAAAAATACAATGTAGCTTATCACTTCAATGAAAAGAGGAGCAAAAATAGAGCGTGTGGAAGGAATATCTTCATAAAAAGCATCAAATTCATTTGCCATTAATGATTTAATTCTATCTGGAAGAAGCAGTTTAGAAATAAGGGAAAAAATCTTTTCACTCCTTTTCTTTTCTTTAAAAAATAGAAAGACAAATAGAAAAATGAAAAAAAACAGGAGAAAGAATAGGAAAAGATGAGGGAATTTTGGAAACAAAACAAAGGAGCCAGCAAGAGCGAGAATAAAAAGAGCGGAAAATTCAATTAGCTGATCTATAAGCACATTTGAAGCACACGTACCAAGAGATTTCCCGCTCTCTTTTTTAATATATGGAATTCTTATATAGTCGCCGAGCCATAGGGGAGTGATGGTTCCATAAAAGAGACCTATGAAATTAAATTTTATGAGCGATGAGTATTTTACAGAGATGCCCTGTCTTTTTGCTATAATCTGCCATTTATATGTACTAAGCAAAATGCGAGGAAAGGAAAGGAGTATGGATAGGAAAAGGAATAAAAGAGGTATATTTTTCAGTACACTTATTACTTTTTCTATTCCTATGTCGTAAAAGATATAGATAAAAATGCAAATACCCAGAATAGGAAGAAAATTTTTTAGTTTATATATATCCCATTTCACTTCAATCTATCCTGTTATGTCTATTCAATTTTTAACTTTTGCACTTTAATAAGATTCAATAGCCAACATTGTTGAACCAATACGATAAAAAGGTGCTG
>CAZNGK010000186.1:0-3177 GCA_964572575.1 uncultured Thermoplasmatales archaeon
CATGCTCTGCAATTTTCTCTGCAATTTTCATGGCAAGCCTGTTTACTTTCTTGCAATGTTCTATAACCTCAGCACTGCATCCTTCTTTTTCCAGAATTTTTATGTAATTGCATCTGAGCTTTTTTCCTTTCCTGCAGGGTATGATTTTAAGTATTCCATCAAATTCTTTCTCCATCCATTTTCCTTCTGTAAACATGTGCAGGAATATGGCGAGGGCTGAAACTTCAGAATGTGGTTGATTACCAATGGCAACATTATAATCTGCCATTTCATAAAATTCAGAAGGAACTTTTTCAGCTCCCACAATTATAAGAATGTCTTTATACCTACGGATTTCATCAATCACATCCTTTACGTTTTCTCCATACATTGTGAGATGAACAATTTTTCCTTTCCAATTTTTTATATATTCTTCCCATGGAACACCGCTTTCAATGAAAAATTCTCCTCCGAATCTAGAAATGACTTTTTCAATGCTTTTCTCAACACCTTCATCCTTTTCATCTATTACAATTCCATCTGCTCCAAATGCTCTAGCTGTCAGCGCTACGTGAGTCGTTATTCTTTTATCTCTCGCAATTCTATGGCCATATCTGTAGACGACAATTACCATTTTTCTTCTGCATGCTCTTCAGGCCATATAAAAAGGAGTGTGCATCCAGCAGCCAGGAAAAACGTAACTATGGGATGAATTGATTCAAATAGTGTAACGTCCTCCAAACGGAAAGATAATATCATCAGTATTATTGCAACCATTGTAAGTATGCCTCCCACAAAGCCTCCTACTGTTGTGTTTATCTTCATTTTTGTATCTATGAATGAAAAAGCTACAGCCAGAAAGTAGACAACTACACAAGCCAGCACACCTGTCAGCACAGAAAAGAGAAGCACAAAGTTCAATTTGTAATCCATCATAATATATGTAAGGAAAACAATATAGAAGCCAAGCCCCATGAAGCCCAAGCCAGACATGAATGAAAGCAACCCTTTCCTTATCTTCATCATGGTGAATAAAATATGGAGTTCTTAATAAAACTTTTTAAATTTCTCCAGAAGTAGCAAATAAAAACAATTTTGAAAAAGGAAATAGCTTGATTTCATATTCATTATCTTTCCTTTCATAGAGGCATATAATAATCTCGTAAGATGTTATCCATTCAATTCTTAAAATCTCACTCAAATAGACCGAAAAGTTTTTATATTCTTCTCCTCCCTCTCCTCCTTTATATATTGCATGAGAGATATACTATCAAGATCTGCCTGTAAATAAAGCGCCCTAATGTGGGCACAGGCTTTGACATTCCCCCTCCCCTCCTTTTTTGTTTGGTGGTTTGGTGAATCTTGATTCAAAGATGAAAAATTCTAAGGAATTGGACAATTATTTCGGCATAGAGGATCCATAGGAGAACCACCGAATAGAGCACGAATCTCACGCCTTAAGGGGTGACAACAAATTGTCCTTTATTTTCTATTTTCTTCTCTATAAACTCTTGGTAAATACTTTTCTCCTTCTAGGAGCCCGCCAACAACAATTACAGTAACTATTACCGTAGTAAGTATATCAAAATTGAGTAGCTTTAGGAAGAATAAAAATACACCAAGAAATAAGATTATCATTGCAAGAGATCTTTCCTTTCTTCCGCCTGTTGTTAGCCATTTATTTTTATCTTTAAATAGATGCAAACCCTTTTCTTCTTTCTTCAAAGGCCACAATGGATATATCCCTCGAATTGTGAGGCTATCCATAAGAAGATGACTCAAACCACCAAGTAAAAAACCCAAACCCCATCCAATTCCAATTAAAGGATCTGGATTGATAAATAGTATTGATATGACTGTCGAGACAGCAAGAAAAACCCATATATTATGAAGTAACTTTCTATGATACTGTCTAACAGGTTTTGCAATATCAAAATCAGGAAATATTGCTCCGAATGCAACAAATATCGAAATTTCTAATCCTAAATCAAAAATTACCCAAAATATTGCAAATAGAAATAATGCAAAATAGATATGGGTCACTCTTTGCATAAGTAAAATATCCTTTAGTTTTTTATAATTTATTTATAACCACATTTTTCCTCCTCCATAATCTTCTTTATCTCCACCAACTTCTCCACCATCT
The DNA here is from genome assembly GCA_964572575.1 of uncultured Thermoplasmatales archaeon. Taxonomy (GTDB): domain Archaea; phylum Thermoplasmatota; class E2; order UBA202; family JdFR-43; genus VBQI01. Next base: position 2,126 of record CAZNGK010000186.1, read on the forward strand.
TTTATATTCAGAGGTCATCTTAGCATCTTCCTTCCAAATACCAGAACAAATAGCGCCATCATGAAAGCACCGGTTAGCGCCTCCAGCATTGTGGCCAGTTTTCCCGTAAAGGATACGGGATGAATGTCCCCGAAACCGAGCGTGGTAAAGGTTACAACACTGAAATAATAATAATCGAAAGACGAGTCAGTAATTCCTTCTCCAGTTACAGTACCGGTCAGCCAGTAAAATGTCCCGAAAAATAGGATAACGAAAAAAGCAGCCAGAATAACCCTCAAAGGCTTTTCACCATATCCGCATAACTTTGAATAAATGTGGCTGAAAAGCCAGTACTTTAAATTTTTTATTTCATAAAGTGTTCTTTTTCTTCTCATGAGCATTTCCTTATAGTAAAACTCTCCCGCTGTTTCATAATCTCCTTCATTTTGCAGACTCAGTTTTACGTTTCTGTATACATCCTCCGCTCTTCTGAACGCTTCTGAAATAGGCTTGCATTTTGTTTTTATTTTCCTGTAACTTTCGTCTGGAAATGCAAAAAATACAAACATGCTTTTTAATATGCTTTTTAAGCCGAGTTTTTTCAACACTTTTGTTATATGCTGTAGTAAGTTTCTTTCCTCATTGATAGCCTCTCTTTCCTCTATGAATCTTTTGTTTCCAAAGTTTGCTCTTGCGAGATATGCATTTTCTATTGATGCCCCATAAAATCTTATTTTTGTTAAATCTATATCTTCGAAGAAAACATGGTTAAGCATGGTACCACTGAAATTTATTTCTTTTTCTATTTTTTCTACATGGGCAAAAATGCCTCTAGTTTCAAATGTAACATTCTCGAAGTTAGCCTCTCCTTCAAATGTAGTCCTTGAAAAATCCACCTTTTCTCCAAATGTAGCCCTTAAAAAATAAGCCTCTCCTTCAAATGTAGCCCTTGAAAAATCCACCTCTCCTTCAAATGTAGCCCTTGAAAAATCCACCTCTCCTTCAAATGTAGCCCTTGAAAAATCCACCTCTCCTTCAAATGTAGCCCTTGAAAAATCCACCTCTCCTTCAAA
>CAZNGK010000187.1:0-3149 GCA_964572575.1 uncultured Thermoplasmatales archaeon
ATACTAAAGTTTTCATCAACCTTTAAGCAAAGAAGTGATTTTATGAAAATGCCTGCTAAGAAAATTATTTTAAATCAATAATTTATTACTTTGCAGGGAGGTGGATAATGAAAATAACTGTAAAAGATGCTGAAACTGGAAACAGGATAAACATGGAAGTAGATGAGGACAACACCATTGAGGAGATCATTGAGGAAGCTGCAAACTACTGGAAGAAAAATCCCGGAGCATATGTAGTTAGACTTGGTAAAAAAATATTGCAGGCAGAATCGACTGTTGAGGATGCAATGTTGCAGGATGGAGATGTTATAGAACTAATTCCCGATCCAGAAGGAGGGTAAATGGCTCTTCCAAAAGATTTACTGATCAAAAGGATAAAAAATGAGTTAAAAGAATGCAAAAGAAATTTCCGTCACCATTTCAATGTCTCTGACAAAGAATTCAAAAAAATTCCCATAGAGATTACAGTTACTTTAGTTGATACCCCTGGTCCTGTTCTAAGTGAAGGGAAAGTTGTGCATAAGTATACACATAAACTTAAAATAATAATTACAGAAGATTACCCGTATCAGACTCCAATAGTAAGGTGGAAAAGCAACATTTTCCATCCAAATATTATGCCTCCAGAGGATGGAGGATATGTTTGCACAAAACTTTTAGAGGGATGGAATTTTAAATCTAATTTAGTAGCATTTATAAAGGGAATCGAAACCCTCCTTGCAAATCCAAATCCAGAAAATCCTTTTGAAACAGATTCATGTACCAGAGCCGCAGAATACTTTAATAAGCATCCCTATAGCCCTCCTCATAAGATAGATAGAAGACCCCGTATAATATGTGAGGAAAATGATTAAAATAAATAGCGAGGAGAAAAAGAAACATAAGCTTCAACCTCCTCCATCTCGCATTATATTTAGATATCCAGAAAACAAAATAGAGGAATATATAGAAAAGAAATATAAGGAAATGAAACTTGATACCTTACATGACGTTGCTGAGTGCACTGAAAAAGAAGTTCGAACAACCTTTTTTAGAAAGCTCAACTTTTATATAAAAGAGGATGCATTTGAGGGAATGCTTATCCATTGCCATGAAATGGCTTTTCATGGAAAAGAGGCTATGGGTTTTCTTATAGGTGACATAAAATATTGGGAAAATGAATATTCAGTGGTTTATGAAATTGCAACAGCTTCCTTAGATGCCTCTCCATTTTATGTTAGATTCAGAAGAGAGGCATTTGAAGAACTTTTTGACAAGCTCGATGAGATAGAATATGAATATATTTTGGTAGGATGGTATCATTCTCATTTGGGCTATTCGAGCTTTATGTCAGGTATAGATCTGGAAACACAGAAAAAATATTTCAATAAATCATTTCATGCTGCAGTAGTTGTTGATCCAATAAAGAAGGAGGTGAAAGCCTTTAGATTAAAAAATGGTGAGTGTATAGAAATTCCATATGCAATATTTAAATAGCCTCGCAATATCAAATAGCTTCTTCAATTTATCAAATAGCTTCTTCAATTCTTTTAATAACAAACTTCTTGCCTAAGGATTGAAGAAAATATCCAGCTCTTGGTCCCTGTTTTTTTGAAAGCATTAATAGATATATTGTTTCAAAAGCCTTTTTTGTAGGTATCTGTTTTTCTTTTGCTGTCTCATGAATTGCTGTATGTATTTTCTCTGCATCCCATTCAATGTTTTCAAATTTTTCTTTCAGTGCAAGCAAAAATTCTTTTTGTTTTTCATCCAGCTTTATCTCTGGCATTTTTCTTTGGATCTCAAATTTTATTTCTTCTGGAGCATAATTAGAAAGCCAGTAACATATCTTTTCATATCTTTCCTTAAGCCTGTCCATATCAAATTTTTCTAAATCATGTTTCCTTTTTAAAATCTCAATAACTTCCTCAAAATTTCTTCCAATTTGTGCAACAATTGCAAGATGACGATATGGAATAAAAGCAGGCAATTTTTTGGCAATTTCATATGGCTGAGAGAGTTCATAAACTCTTTTTGCGTCCTTTAAGCTTGTATCTCCTTCAAAATAAGCCTTTTCATATCTGTCATATTCATCCATTAAATCAAGCAATCCATAGCCAGTATCAAATTCTATATGGCGGTATGGTTCATATTTCATGAAAAGAAATCGCAAAGCTTCAGCTGGAATCACTTTGAGAACTTCTTCTGCAGGAACAGCTACGCCTGTTGAGCCATGCATCGCTCCTCTACCTTTTAAATGAATGAACTCATATACCAGAGGCATAGGAGGCTCATGACCAAAAACTTCCTTTACAATAACCTTTCCCGTATCCCACGAGCCTCCGGAGGCTGCGTGATCTTTTCCAAATGCCTCAAAGGTAACATTAAAAATTTTCCATCTTGCAGGCCAGTCTACGCGCCATGGAAGTTTGCCTGCACCGCCTTTTCTTAAGTCAACCTCTCCTTCATATTTGCAAGTCTTGCATTTATAACTTGCTATGGGGTATTCATACGATATAATTTCTCCATCGAGCCTTCCGCATTTCTCGCATTTCACATTGAATGGCATCCACGAAGAAGGGAGTTCTCTTTTAGCAATGCTCACCATTATTTCTCTTATTTTATCTGCATTATCTAAGGCTGTTTTTATTGCCTCATTGTAGACTCCTTTTTTATAAAGTTCATGAGCATAGTGTATTTCAGGTAATATGCCAACTTCTCTTAAACTCGATAAAAAGGGTTCCAAAAAGTGATGGGCATAACTTTCATGCTTTCCACACGGGCATGGTATCTCAGAGATGGGCATACCTACATAATTTTCGTATTCAGAAGGTAAAAAGGGATAAACTTTGCGAAGTGGGTCAAAAGTATCGCCAATGTAGATGAGGCGAGCTTCTACGTCTCTCTCTTTTAAAGCACGATAAACTGCATCTGTTGTCATCACCTCCCTCAAATTTCCAACATGGATTGGTCCAGATGGAGTTATAGCAGTAGCAAGAACATGTTTTCTCGCAACACCTGCCAGTTTTTCAGCAACAACATCAGCCCAGTGCACGAGTGAAAAGAGATATATTGTATATATGCTTTTTTAGATGTAGGATTAAATGAAATTTATTTTTGCTGGTGATAAAAATGTGGTGTTAACTTAAGGTTTTTGATAGATCATGAAG
>CAZNGK010000188.1:0-3139 GCA_964572575.1 uncultured Thermoplasmatales archaeon
TTGCCATCGTCTCTCCTGCCTTTATCTTCTGTCCCCTCTTCACTATTATTTCACAATTTTTTGGTAAGTATAGTTCAACTCTTGAGCCAAATCTTATTATTCCTATTTTATGCCCTTTTTTAACATAATCTCCTTCTTTAACATAAGGCACTATTCTCCTTGCAAATATGCCAGCAATCTGAACCAATTTCATTTCTCCAATTTCACTTTCTATTTTTATTTCAAGTCTTTCGTTCTTATCAACATTTCCATAAGCTGGTTTATGCATTCCTTTATAATATTTCATGCTTGCTATTTTTCCATCATAGGGCATTAAATTAATGTGCATGTCAAAAAGACTCATGAAAATCGAAATTTTGTTGCCATTTGCATACAAAATTTTTCCATCTGCTGGAGAGATTATTCCATTGCCTATGCTTCTTTTTACATCTCTAAAGAAAAAGATGAAAAATAATTGAAATAGAAAGGAAAGGAAGGCAAATGGAATAAGCACATAATAAAAAAAGGAAAATATCAGAAAGAGTAGAAAAAAAGGCAGTGGAAGCAATGCAATATGTAAACATTTTTTTGCTATCATCTTCCTTTCTTCAATAATTTCATAAACATTCTCTCTATAGGTCCATTTCTTTTTGGCAAATTGAACAAATCCATTATGTTATCATATAACTCTGGCAATAAATCAAAAACAATAAAAGCAAGAATAATCAGTGCAATCAATGAGCCAATTTTCCCGACAACATTATGCATGAAATAGAAAGTTAAGTTAAGCTCTTCTATTCCATAGACTACGCCTACATTCCTTATCAAATTTAAGACATATATTGTTGGAACAGTTATAAGAAATGCCTTTATTCTCTTATATCTGTCAGCATTTAATGCAGCAAATACGCCAATGAATACAGCCATTGACTGCAGGCCAGTGCATGCCAGAATTATACTCACGACAGTATTGTCATTCACCTGATTCACTATAGGAATATACCATTGAAGGGAGAATGGATCTTTTCCAATTTCCCCTAGAGCCATATTATACCCAAATGAATTCAAAATCCATACAGTCTGTCCAGCAACAGTTTTAATTAAAAGGCTAACAAGTGGTTCAATTTTCTCTATTGTGAAATAAAGCATGCCTGCAAAGAATGTGGCGCCTGCGAGAAAATTCAGACTTTCTATTTCCTCATTTCTCTTATAGCAGAGATATTCGTGGTATGAAATGTAGGAGAGGAAGTATACGCCAACGATGCAGAAGATAGCATTAACTGTGTCTTCATTTCCTTTATAATACAAAAATTCTGGTTGTGTTGCCCAATAAATGGCAAAAATGAGCCATCCCATAAAAGATATGAAATGCCTCCTTTCCTTCTTATAAAAATAGCCAATTCCAATTAAAATTAGCCCAAGGAAAAGGAGGGGGACAGTGAGCATGTCAACGCTCTCCAGATTTCCATTCGTAAATAGAAAATGTCCAGCCACCATTGCAATGGTGGGAAGTCCAAAGAAGAATAAAGCATGCTTCATTTTATTTCTTCCATTAGTTTCTCTACCTTCATTTCAGCTTTCTCAAGTTTCTCCTTACAGATTTTGCAAAGCCTTACCCCTTCTTCAAATTTTTTTATTGTCTCTTCTAATGGTAAATCACCTTTCTCAAGTTCATCAACAATTTCTTCGAGCTTCTTCAATGCTTCTTCAAATCCAATTTCTTCTCTTTCACTCTGCATTTTGCTTCACCATCCTTTACAACAACTCTTATATTATCTTCCACTTCGACATCCTCAATGCTACTAAATACTTTATTATCTTTTAAACGAAAGCAAATGCTGTAGCCCCTCTCAAGAACTGCATATGGATTAAATGCTTTCACAACTTCTTCCTTTATCTCAATATATCTCTTCTTCTCCTCTAGATATCTTTCGATTGCACTGTTCATCCTTTCAAAAGCATCTCTCCATCTGTCCACCTTTTCCAGAAATAGTTCGAGAGGGTAAAGAAAAGTTTTCCTTTTCATCATCCCTTCTGTCACACTTTTATAGAATTCAATTTTTCCCTCAACAACCTTTAGCATTCTTCTTACAATACTCTCCACATATTCCTTTATTTCCTCCTTATCTGGAACAGCCATTTCTGCAGCCGCAGAAGGCGTAGGCGCCCGCTTGTCAGCAACAAAATCTGCTATCGTGAAATCTGTTTCATGACCAACTGCAGAAATTATTGGAATCTTGGAGGCAAAAATTGCTCTGGCAACCCTTTCTTCATTAAATGGCTGTAAATCTTCCCAGCTTCCTCCTCCTCTTCCCATTATGATAACATCAATGTCATTTCTTAAATTTAGCATATGCAATGCTTTCTCAATTTCTTCAGCTGAACCTTCTCCCTGCACTCTCACTGGAGCAAGAATAACGCTTATTGGAAATCTTCTGGAAAGCACATTCAATATGTCTTGCAGTGCTGCGCCATCTGGAGAAGTTACTACAGCAATTTTTGAAGGAATCTTTGGCAATTCTTTTTTGAATTTTTCATCAAAAAGTCCTTCCTTTCTGAGCTTTTCTTTCAACTCCAGAAATTTCATAAAAAGTTCTCCTACACCGCCTACTTTTATTTCCTTTGCATAAAGCTGATAGTAGCCTTTCTTTTCATAAACTCTTATGTCTCCTTTCACGACAACTTTCATTCCATTTTTTAATGAAAATGGCAGACAATGCTGAAACATCACACAATGAAGCAACGCTCTTTCATCTTTCAAATCAAAATAAAGATTGCCTATTGCCTCTCCTAAATTCGACACTTCTCCTTCAACCCATATATCATTTATATGTGCATTTTCTATAATTTCTTTAATGTGAGCTGTGATTTCCCCAACAGTATATATCTTTTTATTCAACATTTTTGCTCAGCATTCTCCCTTTTTCACAAAGGGGCCCTTAACAATCTTTGCTTTTATCTTTCTCCTTCCCTCTATATATAACTCGTCTCCGACATTTCTGTATTTTTGCCTGACATAAGCAAGGGCAATTCCCTTCTTAAGGCAAGGGGAGAAATTTCCGGAACTCACAGTGCCAACTTTTTCTTCTTTATCTTCCCTAACAACAACATCTCCCTTCCTCGGTATTCCAGCTTCAATGCATTCAAGAAAAGTGATTTT
>CAZNGK010000189.1:0-3067 GCA_964572575.1 uncultured Thermoplasmatales archaeon
TTTTGCTTATTCTGGGGAAGGCTGGAGGCAAAATAGGTGTTTTACATTTGCATAAAATATTTTTTGCACTCTGGAAATTTCATCCAGAAGTAAGAAAATTAGTAGATTTTATTCCACATTTGAAGGGACCCTACTCTCATGATATTGATGAATTGATTAAATCCCCGACTTATGTTCCAGAATGCTGGGAATTTATACCTCCTGGTAAATCAGAGGGAGAAAAGGTAGAAGGAGGATATTTAATAATTACTGAGAAAGGAAAAGAGGTATATGGAATAATCTTGAAAGGATTAAATGAAAAATCCAAGGAAGATGAAGATGCTTTAGCTATACTTTCAGCAATAGATCTAATCGTGCCATTATATACTCGCCTTGACTGGCAAGAACTTCTTTTCCTGCTATATACCGATAAAAGTAACAAAGAATATTCAAAAAAATCAGAATTATCTAATAAAATATTGAAAAAAACCGAGATTATCGTGAATAGATTGATCAAGAAGGGGATTATCCCCGAAAATAAAAAGGATTTATTGATAAAAAGAGCAAGAGATGCAATGTGGTTAAAATGAGTCAAAATAAGGCAGTAGTAAGCGATAGTTCCTTCTACATTGCTTTTTTCTCATCAAAAGAGATAAATTATCCACAGGCGTTAAAAGAGCTCTTCCAAGAATATAATTTTTTTATAGGAGAGGTAGTACTAAATGAAATTTCAAGAAAACATAAAGCAGATATGGAGTCAATCGATTTTGAGAAATATGTTAGGGTTTTGGAAAGATATGATTATGCATCGTTGCTTAGCATAATAGGATATAAAATTTTCAAGGAAGGAGAATATGAAAGTATTGCGATAGCATATTTGTTTTATAAAAAATCGGATTTACATTCGCTAATCTTAGACGATAATGATGCTCGTGAATGGGTAAAAATTAATATCCCAAATCTTCATCAATTTCTTAAATACAGTTTAAGATTTCTAGTAAATAGCCACTGCATAGATGATAAAATATCAAAAGAGATAATCATCGATATTTTAGAAAGGGTAAAACAAGCAATAAAAAATGGAAATAAACCTTTTAACTTAGTAGAGAAAAATATACATGTTGTTGAAGATTTGTTAAACGAGGTGAAAAAATGTCAAAAATAGAACTTCATACCACAGTAGAGGAAACAATAGTGTGCAAAGATCTTCCAGGATTCACCATCAAAAAAATTAATTTAGGCAAAAATTACCTTTGGACACCATGGAGAGGAATATATTTAAGTACTGATGTTCCAGCAAATATTAGAAATAGAATTTTAGAAATGATAAGCAGACAAAATAGATTATTTGAAATAAATAGAACAATTTACAAAGATATATCCTATGAAGCAATAAACTATGCCGTAGAGGAAGGTGATGAAAAAAGGATAAAGGATGTTTTGAGAGTAAATGATTATTTAAGCGATAATGCAAATATTCTAATTCCTTTATCTTTTTCTGATTTTCCATCCCATAAAATAGGTGATAATTTTGAAGAACTGTTGGATTATGTCCATGCTTTTTCATCAATTCCATTTGTTCCACATGTTAGATATGGCAAGACTAAAACATCACAGAAATACAGTGCTAACTATTTTTGCAAATATGTAGATGATGCCATGAATATCTTTCAAGAAAGAAATGCAAAACCGCTTTTTGTGCCATTTGATATTGAATATGATAAAACAACTAGGGATGAAATTCTCACTCATTATGCAAAACAAGGATATACAAACATTTGGATAGATTTTAAAGGGCGTGTATTTTCTAAAGTAATGATTGGAAAAATGAGAATTCTATGGAGAATAATCGCTAAAAAATTTGGAAGAAATGCTGAAAATGTGGTTGTCTATTTAGCCAATATTAAAAAAATACCTAGAGTTACACCAAAGGATGTTAAAATTAGTCCTTCTGACTTTTTGGCTGTTTTTTCATATGGTGATATAGTAGGTGCCCCGTGGAAAGGAATAATGGTGTTCTATCAAACAGAAGAGGGAGAGGAATATTGGGTTAAAAAAGGTTATTCTAATAGAGAATCTTATGAGATAGATATGTTTAGAAGAGATTGTAGTATATTTGAAAGCGAAACATATTATTATGTCCATCCAGATAAAATAAAAATCGATAATCCTAGACTGGAGAGGTTAAGAAAAAATATCTCTAATTTAGATATTTCTAAAAAGTATGTTGCAGAGAAATTAAGTTACTCTATTAGCGGTATTCTCACCTTAAACGAGCTAAATCAAGTAAAGAAGGAAGCGGAAGACAATAGAAAAATTGCTGATTACATAGGCAGTAAAGAATTTTTCCAGAAGGAAGGATCTACTCTTCTCCAAGAGTTGAAAAAATCTAAGGATATTGGATTTAGAAAAGAGAAAAGCATTTTTGATTTTATCCGAGATTAGATATTAATATAAGGAGTTTCAAATGCCGATAATATTTTCCATAGCATCTAAAATATCTTTTACGAATAATCTGTAATCTCTTTCATATCGCCACCAGGTCTTTCATTACATTTCCTTTAATTTCCTCCCTTAAAGCTCTTATAGAAACAATATCCACTTTTCTTCCTAGTTTTTTCCAAAAAGTCGGCTAATCCGGTTAAATCAAAAAGAGTTGCCCCTCTTTAAATTCAACGAGTATGCCAATGTCGCTTTCTTTTTCTTCTTCTTTTCGTGCAGCGGAGCCAAATATTCCTATTATCTCTGCCTTATATTTTTGCCGTATTTCATTTTTAATTTCATTGAGCTTCTTTTTAATTTCATCTATATCCATCATTTAGAAAATATCCAGCTATTTAAGATTGTTTTCATTTTGTTTTTCTTTCAATATGCTTGGGTTTTTCCTGAAAGAAAAATGAATGACTGTGACTGCTGCTTGTATAACTTAAAACCAAGGGCAAAATTTTATGAAATCTGTTTGCTTTTTGTTTTATGGAGCGGATTGTTGTGGAATGCGGAAGGAAGAAAGCATATGCTGAGCTTGTGGATAAGAATCCGAGGACGTTGGAGAGGATTCTTGAAGCATTGCCAGTTGAAGGCATTGCCT
>CAZNGK010000190.1:0-3055 GCA_964572575.1 uncultured Thermoplasmatales archaeon
AATGTAATTGTGGAATAAACACACCACTTATAGGAAGAATTGCTGGAAGAAAAGCAGATTCAATAATAATGCCTTCCGGCAAAATCATACCTCCATCATCTATTACTGGCATACCCGCAAAAGTAATGGAAAAGTTGGGAACAAATAAAATACTGCAATTCCAGATACTCCAGAAAAGTCTGGAGAAGATAGAAGTTCTGATTGTCATAGACCAGGAGATGAGAAACGTTGGACCAACTGTTGAAAGAATTTGCGAGGAACTTAAGAAAAAATTTGAAGAGAGATTCAATGGAGAAATAGACGTTGAAGTAAAAGAAGTAGAGGAAATACAGAAATCAGCAGAAGTGGATACGCCACCACCTGTTGTAACATCTATGGTAAGAATAACTTAAAAGAGGCGAAGAATTTTTTTATACCCTCTGCATATCATAAACGGTGCCGGCGTAGCTTAGTCTGGAGGAGCACCCGGCTGTTAACCGGGCGGTCACCGGTTCAAATCCGGTCGCCGGCGCTATCTCTTTTCCCATTATCTCTCTTCCATCATTTCTTTTCCCATCTTTTCAGATTCAGAACTTTCGAAAGGGTGCTTCCTCTTCTTATCTCCTCTCTTATTCTATTCTCCCTCTCCATAACATTTATTGCTCTGTTTGCAATTTCCTGTGCTTCTTCTTTTGGTATGACTACTACACCATTATCATCTCCAACAATCCAATCTCCTTTCCTCACTATTTGTCCTCCACAAGTTATTTCGCAACCAATTTCTCCATATCCCTTTGGCTCACCTGCCTCAGAAACTATTTTTTTTGTAAAAATAGGCACGTCATATTTTCTTATTTCATGAACATCTCTAACTGCACCATCTATTACAACGCCTGCAATACCTTTTTTAAAAGCACTAACTGTTGCAAGCTCACCCCACACTGCCTGCTTTCCTTCTCCAGCTTGCACAACAATCACGTCTTCCTTGCCTGCAGCGTCTATAGCTTCCACCACCTTTGCCCAATCGCCATCTATTGTTTTCACTGTCAATGCTTTTCCCACCATATGGTATCCATTTTTTAATGGATAAATGTCACGCATTGCCCCCTTATTATGCATTGCATCACATATGTTGCATGTCGATACCTTAGAAAAAGCTTCATAGATTTCTTCCTTTCCGTATTTTTTAAACAGCCCGCTTTTAACCTTTGCCCCCTTCATTGCATTCTTTATTTTTTGTGTTGCTTCTTTTGCATCTTCTGCCTTCACTATTGCTCCTCCAACTATAACAATGCTTGCCCCTTTTTCAACAGCCTGCAGGGCAGTTTCTGCATTTATTCCTCCAGCTATTGCAACAGGAAGATGGCAAGATGAAATAACCTCTTCCATTTCATCAAAAGGATTTTTTCCAACCATTTGCTCATCTATTGCAGTGTGAAGGCAGATGTAATCAATGCCAATTTTCTCAAGTTCTTCTGCCCTTTCTTTTTTATTCTTCACACCCATCATATCTGCCATAACTTCCATTCCATATCTTTTCGCAGCTTTCACCACCTCCTTTATAGTTTCATTACTTGCAAGAGCAAGAACACAGATTACATCCGCTCCAGCTTTTCCAGCCATCTCTGCCTCAACAGCTCCTACATCGATAGTTTTCATATCTGCAACAACTTTTTTTCCAAGTTTTTTTAACTGCCTAACAATGTCCATTCCTTCTGCCTTAATGAGTGGTGTTCCCGCTTCAAGCCAATCTGCCCCTCCTTCAACAGCTTCCTTGGCAATCTGCAAGGCGCGATGGGCATTAATCAAATCTAAGGCTACCTGCAACAACGCCATAATTTTAAATAAGAAGAGGTATAAAAAGCAAAGGTATATTCGCTACTGCAGATTGAATGAGTCTATGGGCATATAACTGATGATGTTAGTAAAAGATGTTAAATTCTCTATATGAGATTAAACCATATATTAATGAGATTAAACTCTCACATCATCCTTTTAAATTTCACATCACACCTTCACTCTTTTAACTCTAAAATCATATCCTCATTTGCAATTGTTTCATCAGCTTGCGCTGCATTTTCTTGCTTGAAAGACCTTTCATCATTTTCTTTGACATATTATAATGGCGAAGTAATTCTTTCACGTCCCTCTGCTCCACTCCTGCTCCCCTTGCAATTCTCTTTATATGAGAGGATTTAAGTATATTCGGATTTTCCAGTTCTTTTCTCGTCATTGAGTCCATAATGACTCTGAATTTCTTCAACTTCTTCTGTGTTTCATATATCTCCTCATCCTTTAGTTTTCCTCCAAGGGGGAGCAAATCTGCAATCTTTTGAAATGGTCCCATTCCTGCAAGCAATTCCATCTGTTCATACATGTCGAGCAGGGTAAAGCGACCACTCATCATCTTTCGTGCAGTTTCCTCTATTTTCTTCTCCTTTCCTTTAGCTGCCTCCTCTGCCTTCTCTATCAAACTTTGCAAGTCACCCATACCAAGCAAGCGTGAAAGGAAGCGTGATGCATCAAATTTTTCAAGGTCTTCCATATGCTCGCCAGTTCCAATATAAAGTATGGATGCTCCAGTTTCTGCCACCGCAGACAGTGCTCCTCCTCCTTTTGCTGTGCCATCAATTTTTGTCAGTATCACGCCAGTAATGCCTATGGCGTCATCAAAAGCCTTTGCCTGTTTTCCAGCCTGCTGACCTATGGAGGCGTCGATAACCAAAATTTTTTCATCTGGATTAAGAATTTTCGCGACCTTTTCCATTTCTTTAATTAAATCATTTTCCAGAGCGTGTCTTCCTGCAGTGTCAACAATGAGAACATCATATTTTGCAAACTTTTTCATGCCTTCTTTTACAACATCCTCTGCTTTCTTCCCTTCTCCATATATTGGAACATTTATTTTTTCAGCAATCTGCCTAAGTTGCTCGAAGGCGGCGGGGCGATGCACATCTGCAGCAATTAAAGCTACCTTAAGACCCTTTTTCTGAAAATATTTAGCAAGCTTTCCGCAAGTTGTTGTTTTTCCCTGTCCATATAAACCAACCATCATTATGCGTTGTTTTTTCAATGG
>CAZNGK010000191.1:0-3028 GCA_964572575.1 uncultured Thermoplasmatales archaeon
GGAAAATGGAATGTCCATGTTGTGGAGGAAAGGACATAGTAAAAGCTGGTAAAAGATATAATAAATATGTGGGAAAACAGTTATACAAATGTAACCTGCAAAAGAAGATTTGTTGAAAGAGATGATTTTGAAAACATGACCTATCCAAAAGAAATAATCCTGAAAACTCTGCATTTGTATGCTGAAGGATTGTCTCTATCAAAAATAAGAGACTTTATTTGGCAGCATGAAGGATATTATCTCTATGACAGCTTTATTTTATACTGGGTGATAAAATATGCTCATTTATTGAAAAGTTTTGAAAAGAAATTTTCCTTGATTTAAGGAGAATAGTTTATAATTTTATTAGAGGAGATGAAACCAGAACTATGAAAAGCCGGCATAGATCTGGAGCTTGGACATAACAGATTAGAAAGCCTAATAAAATTTTGAGGAAAATCTGCACATTTCAAGCACATTCAATAAACTAAATGAAGTTTATTATCCATTTATGAGCTCTTGGGGGCTTTATCATTCAATTTATGGAAGCTAAAATAGTTATTTGGAATCATCTCCATATTTCATTTGTATAGAGTGGACCGGACGGGATTTTCTTGTTGCTTCATTATGAAACAACATTTTGAACCCGTGACCTCCACCATGCCAAGGTGGCGATCTTCCAGCTGATCTACCGGCCCTTGTATATGTATGGTAAGGTATTCATAAAATTTTTTATTTACATGTATTTAAATAAATATGCTGGTGATAATTTGTGGTGTGCCAGCTTGCGGTAAAACTGCTATAGCAAATAAGCTTAAGGAAAGTTTGCAGGAAGAGGGTTACAATTTCGGAGTCCTTCATTCAGATCAATTTAGGAGAAAAAGATATGAAAAAATGTTTAAAATAGTTGAAAAATCTTATCGTAACTGGATTCTGGATGGAACATTTTATAAGAGAGAATGGATTGAAAAATTTAGAAATTTGCAGGATACTGTAGTAGTTAAAATTGAAGCAAGTTTGGAGAATTGTCTTAAAAGGAATAGGGAAAGAGGTGGTAGAATTGATGAGAAAGCAATAAGAATAATATGGAAAGAATTTGAAGATCCAAATCCAGATTTAGTCATAAATACAGATTATGTATCGCTGGAAAAAGCTGTTGAAATGATAAAGGAGCTTGTTATTAATAAATTTACTGCTTAACTAAATATTTTTTCACCATCTCTATAGCTTTTTCCTTCGCTTCCTCAAGCTTATCTGCTCTTCCTCCTGCCTGGGCTATTGTTCTTTTGCCTCCTCCTCCGCCCAAAATTTTTCCTGCTTCCTTTGCAATTTCTGAGCAATCTAATGGCAGGTCATCTGAACATGCTATTGTAAGTACAGCATTCTTTCCCTTTACACTTGCTGATATAACAACTGCCTTTTCTTTTGTAAGCTCTTTTATTGCAGAAGGCATTAAATCATCTTGCACAATTAGTTTCACTCCTCCATATTTCTCTGCTCTCTCCCCTCCCAGCTTCTTCTGCAGTTTCTCAATCTCCTTTCTCAGGCTCTTCCACTCCTTTTCTCTTTTCCTAATTGCTTCAACAATTTTATCTGGCTGTGCATTTAAAGCTTTAGCTGCTTCTCTGATCAATTTCTCCTGCTTCTGCACATATTCTATGGCTTTCTCGCCAGCACAAAATCTGAGCCTTTCCACGCCATCCTGCACACGCTCTACGCTAACAATCTTAATGAAACCTATCTCAGCAGTATTGTTCACATGCATTCCCCCACATGCCTCAGCTTCCACTTCAGGAATTTCAACCACTCTTATTATCCCACTTTTAGGAGCTCCTCCCTGGTATAGGCGGAATCCAAATTTTTTTTCAGCCTCATTTCTATCCATAAACTTCTTCTTTACTGGAAGAGCTTTCCTCACAATTTCATTTGCAACTTTTTCTATTTGTTGCACCTCTTCTTCGCTTATCCTCTTGTAATGTGTTACATCAAGCCTTGCCTCATTTTCATCAAGCTCGCTTCCAGCCTGCCATATATGGCTGCCTAAAGTCATGCGGGCAGATGCATTTATGATATGCGTAGCAGTATGATGAAGCATCATTGCATATCTACGCTTCCAGTCAATTTCTCCTTGAACTTTTCCTTTCTCTATTTTGCCCTCGATATAATGCACTATGGCTTTTCCTGCTTTCTCAACTTTCTTTACTTTTGCTTTTCTTCCATTCTGGAAAAGAAAGCCAGTATCGCTTTTCTCTCCTCCTCCTTCTGGATAAAAGAGGGTTTTATCTAAAATGACCATATCATTTTCCTTAAAAATTACATTTGCATCAAATTTGACATCATAATCTTTTTCGTAGTACATCTGCTCAGTCTCATATTCATATTCCTTCTCCTCCCTCTGCCTTTCCTCTGCCTTTAAATGACGTTCTGCAACCATTGATTCAAAATTTTCTGGAATTTCAATGTTTGCCACTTCTTTCACAATTTCTGGATGGATGCCATGAGAATCATATAGCTCAATTAGTTTCTCGACATTTAGCTCTCCCTGCTGAGCATATTTTCTAACCATTGCCTTTCCCTTCTCAATTATTGAATAAAACTTCTCTGTTTCAATATCAATTATTTCCTCTATCCTTTCCTTCTCATTTAAAAGTTCAGGAAAATCTTTTGCCAGATATTTCAAATGAGCTTCAACAATATCATAAAGGCTTTCATCATATCCTATTTTCTTCATAAAACGCAAAGCTCTCCTTATTATGAGGCGGGCTAAATAACCAGCTCCAGAATTGGAAGGAACTATACCATCGCCAAGCATAAAGGCTAAGCATCTAGCATGATCGGCGATAGCATAAACATATGCATCATTCTCCGCCTCTTCCCTTATCTTCTCAATGGCATATGGAAAAATTGCATCATAAACAGTATTGCTACCATTAACAAGCCACACAAGCCTTTCTAAGCCGTAGCCAGTATCAACAATTTTCAGAGGCATTTCCCTATACCTATCGCCTTTAACAACATAGTTGCCATCATCACTTCTCTCCAGATTCAT
>CAZNGK010000192.1:0-2980 GCA_964572575.1 uncultured Thermoplasmatales archaeon
CGCAGGTTTGGCAGCCAACAAGGCAATTATAGGGCTTTACAACCACAGGCTTTTTGTTTACCATATCATAGGAATACACACCTCTTCCGCATATCACCGCACATAGACCACAGCCAATGCATACTGCAGGATCTATCTTCGGATACCATGGTATCTCTTTCCTCGGCACGCCAAACCACTCATCAAACTTCTTTTCACTCATTCTTCAACATTTCTTTTATCTCTTCTTTACTTGGCACTCTACCAGCAACCTTTATCTCGCCATCTATAACCAAAGCAGGCGTTTCGAATACGCCTCTTTTGGCAATTTCTACGCTATCATATACCTTAACAAGTTCTGCTTCTATACCAAGCTCTTTTATTGCTTCTTCAGCATTTTCATATGTTTTCTTACATTTTGGGCAACCTGTTCCCAATACCTCTATTTTCACTTTGTCACCTCCCCAGGCTTATATTTATTAAAATGCCTGACAATGCTCCTCCCAAATTTAGTTAATGAGTAAATGATATAATTTCCTCTTTTTACAGCTTTTATCAAGCCAACATCTTTCAATTTCGCAATATGATATGAACATTTTGAATACGGGCATTTAACCAGATCGGCGATCATGCAAACGCAAAGTTTCTGCTCATATAAAGCATAAAGTATGCTCAATCTCTTTTCATCTGCTAATGCCTTCATAACCTTTACAATCGTCTTTATATCTTCTTCAGGCAAACTTTCCTTTAATTTTTCCCATCCTCCCTTTTTCTCCACTTCCTTTTTCAATTCTTTAGGTATTTCAAGATTCATAGTCCAACACCCAAACCAAGATATATTAAGCCAGATATAATTGCAACTATTATTGCCAGGCCAGCATAGGTTAAAACAACCTTCCATCCAACAACCCTAGAAACACCGAGCATGGAAGGTATAGAAGCCATTGGTGCTCCAATTAGAAACGCTAAAGCAGCACTAGGAGACATTCCAAGGTTTATCAGAGCTTTAGTAAAGAACACCTCAACCAAAGTGGGAGTGTAAGTAGGCACGCCTATCGCTCCTCCCAAAAATACTCCATGAACACCAGTAAGCCATTTTGCCACAATATCTTTTGGCATGTATGCTTCAATGAATGAAACAAAAAACACTCCTAAAGCTAAATAAGGAACAACCCTCTTCGCCAGATCTCCAGCAACATGCATGGTTTCCCAGAATTTATCCTCTATTTCCATCTCCTGTATCTTTGCCCCTCTTTTCCCAGCCATCTCCATATATTTCTCTTCTATCTTCTTACCCCATGGCGTCTTTGCCACAATCATTCCAATTATTATTGCCCCTATAAAGGAAAAAACTATTCTTGCCAACGCCAGTTTCCACGAGATTATTTCAGAAGTAAATATGATCGCCATTATGTTAGCGGCGGGAGCCATTAATAAGAATGTTATCGCCGGTCCTATCCCTGCGCCTGCCATCATTATGCCTGCAAAGATTGGAATCATTGCACACGAGCAAACTGTAAAGACTGGAGCCAAACCAGCTGCAACAAAATAATTTCTTTTGCTCTTGCTGGAGAAGTAAGCCATCATCCTTTCTTTTGAAATGAAGGTAGAGAAGAAACCACCGAGCATGAAGGCAAAAAGCAGGGGACCCCATGCCCTAGTTGCATAACTGAAGATATAAACTATTGGAATTTCCCATAGAGGATATTCCTTCAACTCGTGGTATTTATATACGGGTGTTAAAGGCTCTCCGGTAATTTTTGGATATACTATTGTAGCTAAGCCAAGGATAAGCAATGCAGTTGGCACAACAATTTTAATCCATTTCTTTGCCATCATTTTAACCACCTGAGTTTTTCAAATTTTTTTGAAATATTATAGAGAAGAAATATATAAATTTTATCATTTCAATGCTTTGTGGCATAAAACGTAATTCTTATATTTTCTGGCAGCATCCCCAACAGGGGATAGGATGCCAGAAAAAAGGAACTGGAGAGAATATAATGAGCATTTGATAAGAAGAGGTGAGATTCTTTTCAGTTTAGATTTTCTGGAGAAATGGGATGAAGAAATCGAAGAAATGAATAGAGGAAAGAGAGGAAGGCCATATGAATATCCAGAGAGTTTTGCTATTTTTATGAAGATATTGCATGATTGCATTCATATAAGGTATAGACAGATAGAAGGTTTCCTAAGAGCTTTATCAAAATACATTCCAAATATAAAGGCTCCATCATTTAGCCAGATAAGAAGGAGGGCAATAAAAATCGAGATACCATTACCTAAAACATTGAAAGAAAGTAATGAGGATTTTATTATTGCTGTAGATAGCTCTGGAGTAAAGGTGGCAAATCGTGGAGAATGGATTCGTCATAAATGGAAAGTGAAGAGGGGATGGCTTAAAGTTCATATTGCAGTTGATGTCAAAACAAAGGAAGTGGTATCAATAGAAATAACAGATGAAGGCGTAGGAGATGGAAAAATGCTGCCTTCATTAGTGGAAAAAGCAGAGAGTAATAAAGGAAAGAAACCAACAAAAGTATTAGGAGATGGCTTTTATGATAGCAAGAATAATTTCAATTATTTGACTAAAAGAGGAATAGAACCTGTTATAAAAACAAGAAAAAATTCCTCTACAAGAGCGAGAGGATCTCCTTCGAGAGCTAAAATGGTAAGGGAAAGGAAAGAACTCGGATACGAGGGATGGACAGACAAATATAGATATGGTGAAAGATGGATGGATGAAACAGTCTTTTCAAGAGCTAAAAGAGAATACGGAGAATATGTGAGTGCTATTAGATGGGAGAATATGGTAAAGGAAATTAAATTTCAGTATGCCATGTTAAACATCATGCTAAATGAAATCGATGTTTATTCCATTGTTTGAATAAACATAATTTGCTTATGTAGGAAAATATGGTTGAAAATTCTTTGTGGCAAGAATTGTGCCACACCTATGTAAAGCCCGCCTGTTTATTATATGTAATTTCAATTTTTATCC
>CAZNGK010000193.1:0-2966 GCA_964572575.1 uncultured Thermoplasmatales archaeon
TGAAATACTCATTATTCCAATCAAAATCTTTTGTTATGTTGTAAGTAGGAATGGGGAAGGTAAAAGGCCTGCCTTTGGCATCGCCCTCCATCATTACTTCAAATAATGCCTTGTTAAACATGTAGACTTCATCTTGAAAATTTTCATAGGTTGCATTTTGCAATTTCCCCCCAACAACTATAGCCTGATTTTTCAAGTAATCAGGCACAACCAAATCCAAAGTAATATTTGTAAAAGGCGTTTGAAACCCTACTCTTGTTGGAACATTTATGTTAAAAATGAATTCCTGCAGGGCTTGCTTCACTTCCTTATAATTTAGCCCATCATATCTTATGAATGGTGCCAGCAAAGTATCAAAATTTGAAAATGCCTGCGCTCCTGCTGCTTCGCCTTGCAAAGTATAGAAAAAATTCACTACTTGTCCCAAGGCTACCCTAAAATGGTTAGCGGGACTGCTTTCAACTTTCCCACTCACTCCTTTAAAGCCAGTGAGTAGCAAATCATATAAATCCCAGCCAACGCAGTATGGAGCGAGCATGCCCAAGTCATGTATATGGAAATCCCCTTCGATGTGAGCTTGCCTGATTTCTGGTGGATATATCCTATTGAGCCAGTAAATTTTGCTAATTTCTGAAGAGATGTAATGATTCAACCCCTGCAATGAATACGCCATATTGCTATTTTCGCTAACTTGCCAATCCAACCTTTTAAGGTATTGATCAACTAAATCTACGTTAGCTTTTGCAGCAATTTCCCTAATTTTTGCATGCTGTTCTCTGTAAAGAATGTATGCTTTTGCAGTCTTACGATATGGAGAAGTTAATAAAACCTCCTCAACTATATCCTGAATTTCTTCCACCGTCGGAATTCCATGAATAAGTTGTTGAGCTAAATTTAAAACCCTGAGAGTCAATTTTTTGGCTGTTTCTCTGTTAAACTCGCCTGTTGCTTTGCCTGCTTTAGCAATGGCATTTGTGATTTTTTCGGCATCAAATTCAACAATTCTTCCATCTCTTTTTCTTATTTTTGTAAACATTGAATCACCTGTCAAATTTTTTTGACAATTGTAAAATAAATTTGATAAATAAACTTTTCCCTCTGAGGGATTTTGCATTTGCGGAAATTGTGAAAATGTATAAAATAGGAAAATGTATTGGTATTTGGAAAACGTATCAGATCGCCAATTCCACATCTATTGCTGCCCATACATAATACCACCATTCATTTCCAATTTTTATCTTTGTTTCATCCATTGCTATACATCGCCTGTATCTTTTATAATTAGTGAATAATTGCAGTACGTCCGAAAGTTGTACCACAAATGCCATACAATTTATTGTGGATACAATATTTGATCGACTGCATTAATAACAAATAATGTAGCTCAAATTATACTTGCTCATGTTCCTCCTTATATTTTCCCACAACTTCCCTTCCTATTTCCCCACAGGGACAACAAATAATGGATCAAAGCCATCTTCATCTAACCCAAGTACTGAGAGAATAGCTCCCTTATCTGCTATTGGAAAAACATTTGCAGAAAGTCTCCATGCTGTAGCTTCTAAAAGGACATTATGGGCGGAAGCTCCTGCTTCATAATACCAAAGCCATCGAAACTCTTCTCCAGAAAAATCATCAAATCCTTTTGGCCTTGTTCTTTCTATGTCTAAAACGGAGATAACAATAAGAGGAGCAGTAGCAACAGATGGCGAGGAAGCTTGTGCAATTTCCTCTCGATAATCTCCGCTTTTTATTTTCATCATAAAAGTAATAACTGGAATTGGAAACCATCGGAAAGATAGCAAATATATTCCATAAATAGGATCATAAATATTAGGTATATATCTATAAATTCCAGATGCTGTCACTGCATAAATCCGTAATGGATAATAGCCATGGGCACTTGGAACAGTTCTATGTCTATTGATATGATAATAAAATTCATCTTTTGTTTTATCTAATAGATAGGAATATCCATATGTTGACCATATTACCTGAAATTCTTCTTGCTCGGTAAGCTCTCCATCAAAAAAATTTGATTCATTTCTTTCCTTAATAGCATCTGTCAATGACATATTTGAGTATTGGAGGCGGGGTAACATAGAAAATACTAAGGGGCAGTAGATAAAATTGTAAGGATATTTAGGATGTCCCAAGGGCATGATAATCCTTGGCACTTCACTGGAAGGCAAGCCAATTTGAGATAAGGTAAATCCTGCTGTAGTTACTGTCCCCAAATCAAGTGCATTAGCCATGAAGTAAATATTCTGTCCAATTTCTCCAATTTCAGCACTTGCATAATTTTCATTACTGCTCTTAGTTGTATTCCATACAATTCCAAGCTGAATGGGAGCGTCATATTGGGCAACGCGTTTTCTATAATCTCCCTCTTTATAGAAGATAAGTGAATGATTTAATGGATCATATGTATATACAGCATCCTCCTTCAATACATAAATGCGTGCTGCATATACATCATTGATTCTATGAACTGTTCTCTTTTCGTTGTCTACATAACCATAAGCAGCCCAAAGAATTGTGGATAACTCTTTCTCGCTTACAGGTTCGTCACTAAAAATTCGTATTGAACACCTTCTTTGAATCGCCTCTTCAAGAGGCATTTCTACTTCCATTGGTGGAGGTAAAGGATCGCTCTGGAATAAAGAGTAATCTTTTATAGCTTCATCAGCAAAAATTGATAATGTATCTACTGTTGACACAAAGGTTAAACTTAAAAGTAGCATTATCACTCCTACAACTAAACCCTTTCCTCTCATTTTTCGCCTCAATATTCAATAAAATAGCATTTATAAATCTTCTCTCATTTTTGTTAATAGGTTAACGGCATCGTTTAGCTAACAGTAGCACTGTATATTTTACAAAAATTTCGTATTCATTTTTCTGCAATTCCGATTTTCCTCAAAATGAGTGATAAAATCTCCTCAAAATTTTATTAGGCTTTCTAA
>CAZNGK010000194.1:0-2957 GCA_964572575.1 uncultured Thermoplasmatales archaeon
TTGAAGCCACTTCTGTAAAAACAGGTTCATATCTCACTTTTCCTTTTTCTTCTACACGTCTTCCAGGTCTTATTTCTATTTTATCTCCCACTCTTAACACACCCTGCTTTAAAGAACCTCCAATGACGCCTCCTCTTAAATCTTCTGGTTTTGTCCCGGGCTTGTTAACATCAAAACTCCTTGCAGTATACATCAAAGGAGGTTTGCTTTTATCTCTCTCTGGCGTGGGTATGTATTCCTCTATTGCCATTATTAAAACATCCAGATTTGTCTCATGGTGGGCAGAGATGGGAATTATGGGGGCGTTTTCAGCCACAGTTCCTTCAATAAAATCCAGAATTTGTTCATAATTTTTCTTTGCTTCTTCCTCGCTAACCAAATCTATTTTATTCTGCACTATAACAATGTGTTTCGTTCCAACTATGTCAAGAGCCATTAAATGCTCTTCCGTTTGAGGCTGCGGACAAGGCTCGTTGGCTGCTATTAAAAGCAAGGCTCCATCCATTATTCCTGCTCCAGATAAAACAACAGCCATAAGGGTTTCATGTCCTGGGGCGTCGACAAAAGATACCTTTCGCAACATTTCTGTTTCTGACCCACAATGTGGACACACTGGCTTTGTTGAATAGCATAGCGGCTCTGGGCAGTGAGGGCAGCGATAAAATGTTGTATCAGCATATCCAAGTTTTATGGATATGCCTCTCTTTAACTCCTCAGAATGCTCATCTGTCCATTTACCTGTTAAAGCCTGTGTAAGTGTCGTCTTTCCATGGTCAACATGACCAACCATTCCAATATTTATTTCAGGCTGGCTCATTTCTCCTCCTTTGCCTCCTCTTTTTCCTTTGCCTCAATTTTTCCCGCCGCCACAAGCAATTCTTCTATCGGTTTTGCTCCTTTTTTGACAACTTTCATATTTATTTGAGATATATTTAAACTTATTGTATTGCCAGCAACAGTTATCCTTTTTCTGACTCCTTTATCTCTTGGTTTAAAACCAGTGCTTCTCGCTGTAAGAATACGTTTCCTTGAAATTCCCGGGACATCTTTTCTCATGACAAATCCATCTCTATCAACGCCCCCTGTTATTTGGAGTTTATAGCCAGGCAAAGCAACGAATATTCCATCTACCTCATCGCCAATCTTCTTGCCAACCAAGGAGTTAGCATGATGTCCATCCACCACAATCTGCCATGACTTCGGCCCATCGCTAATCACTACTTTAAATTCTACCATGTTATGGCATTAAATATCCTTTTTAATATTTTTGGCTGTGCCAGCTGTTGAATAAAGAAAATGAGATTTTATCTGGAAGCAAAAATTGGTAATAATTTTTAAATTGGAGGATATGTTATTATATAAAATGAATGTCTCTAATAGATATGCACGAGAAGAAATGTTGGATATTATCAAAAGAAAGGGAGAGGTAACTCATTATACCACTCGAGACATTCTTGACGTAATAACCAAATATGTGAAAACAAATGGCTCAACAAAAGGATTGAGTTTTGCTGGTGAAAATTTGACAGGTATTGATTTAAGCCGAGACGCAATACAAGAGGAAATTAAAAGACAAGGATATTCTGAAGAACAACCTCCTCCATGGTATAGTGGTGATCTAAAACAACAAGAATTGCGAAAAAGACCAGAGATAATTGCCTCTGCAAGAAATCCAAATGCAATAGAAGTAGTCAGCAAAAGAGGAGTGAATCTTGAAGGAGTTGATTTTTCAAATGCGATATTAGTATGTGCAAATTTTGAAGGGGCAGATCTCGTTGGAGCTAACTTTCATAACGCTAAATTATATTACGCAAACTTTTCTTATGCACGATTATGGGATGCCAACTTCACTGCAGCTCGTTTGAATAATGCAACTTTCACAGGAGCAGCACTTCAGAATACCGATTTCACAAAAGCCAACTTAAATGATGCCATTTTTGATAAATGTCTGCTTTATCACGCATACTTTAAAAATACAGAAATTAAGAAAGAGCAAATAAAGGAAATATGGGAAGAAAAAATGGCCAAAAAAATCCAAAATGGTTATTTATTTGATGTGAGAGGTGATACAAAAAAGATAAAAAGAGAGCTGGATGATAACATTGTTTCAGAGGAATTGCTGAATAATTTTATTCAAAATGGATTTTCTCTCTCGAAAAATGTTATTGTCAAGAAGAGTTTGTTATCAAAAAAATGGATATTGATGAATAAGGTAAAAAAGAAGGGATTGTCAATTCTAATAAGTAAGTTTGATTGGTCATCGAAAAAATGGGTATTAATTGATAAAGTAAAAAAGAAAAAGTTTACCATTCAGAAAAAAGGAGAAAAATTTACAGTATATGGAGGAGGGATAAGAAAACCAAAAAGAGACTCGAGAGTTTATTATAATGCAGCTTCTGTTGCATATAATCGATTAAAAAATAACTTTGTTAGCATTGGAAGACATAACGATGCAGGATGGGCATTCATAAAAGAAAAAAGAATGGAAAGAAAAACGTTTAGAGTGGGAGCAAAAAGATTTTTCAGTTGGTTTATGGATATATCTTGTGGTTATGGCGAACAACCTTGGAAAGTGATTATTTTATCACTATTTGTGGTTATTTTATTCGGTTTTCTTTACTGGATACTCGATGGATTAAAAACAGACATAAATATAGCTATTAGATGGCACGATTACTTTGTATTTAGTCTAAGAAATTTTGTTACATTAGGATTACCTGATATTAAACCCTTTACTTTTGTAATAAAAACACTCTCCAGTATTGAAGCTGCATTTGGGATTGGTCTTTTTGCCTTACTAATGTATAGTTTTGGAAGGAGATTAACTGGTCGTTGATTATGAGTGTTCTCTTTGAGGTCTATTCAATCAATCAAATGCTTCAATATGTATTCATGCACCTTATCATTTATACCAATCAATGACATGTGGTCTTCTTTGCCATAGGGCCATGCCTTTC
>CAZNGK010000195.1:0-2947 GCA_964572575.1 uncultured Thermoplasmatales archaeon
GATTAAAAATGTAAAATTCCATTACTGCATATACCATTGCATCATCACTTCTTGCTTCAACTATTACCTCATGCTTCCCTGTAGCCCCCAACAGCTTGCATGTGTAAGGCGGAGTATCATCTGAATAAACCTTTTCCCCATCAACATAAAAAACCACTTCCTGTCCATTGCTAAACACCTCTAAATCCATTTCACCTATCAGAATGTTGCATGGAGAAGGCATTATTTCCCTTCCAGCAAGATATACTGCAGGACGCCACAAATTTGGTTTTATCAAGAAAATCATAAGCTCATTTATAGGAGGCAAATGCTCATCATCCACGCCTGCTGCCCATGCAACTGCACGCCTGAGAATCCACCAGTTGTATGACCAGTTGGCTGGTGTGCCATTTACCCATCGGTAGAGATAATTTTCTCTAAAAAGGGTATACTTATTTCTTCCGAGAAATTCTTCAACATGTCCACCAACCATGACAAGCTCCTCAGGATGAGGACCAAATAATACAACTCTTCCATTGCCATAGGTGGTGGCTATTGCAGCATATTCTCCTTTTAAATCGGTCTTTACTGGCTTTTCTATCTTCCATTCTCCATTAACTTTTTTCCAGAAATGTATCGGTGCCTTCTCACTCACCTCTTCTGCATAAATCGCAAGTGGAGTTATTTTTCCTAAAAGAGGATTGCTATGATTTGCTTCATACATGCCAGGTCCTCCTTCATATCTTATTATTCTTGGATTGTCAGGACTCACCCTCACAATGGGATGATTTGTCAGATTGCATGCAATTGGTACTCCTCCCTCAAGTCCTGCAGATTTATACAGATACTGCCATTCTTCTTCCTGATCATCATTTACATATACATTTGCAATGCCAAGCACGCCAGCATTTATTATTCTATCAATCAAAGTTGAAGGATTTTCTATGCCCTGTGATGCTTCATTTGCTCCTCCGCATATGCCTACATAGCCTCCCCCATCTGCAACAAATTTGCGAACATTCTCCCGCCATCTATTGTTCATTCCATGGAAATACTGGCGGGCACTAGCACCTATGACAAAAATATCATAGTTATCTGTTGAAAGTGCTTTTCTGCCAGCGCCTTCTACCTCCC
Organism: uncultured Thermoplasmatales archaeon; assembly: GCA_964572575.1. GTDB lineage: Archaea > Thermoplasmatota > E2 > UBA202 > JdFR-43 > VBQI01. The sequence continues at coordinate 1,114 of CAZNGK010000195.1, forward strand.
TCATATTTATTTCAGTTACATTAAATTGATAATACACGTCTTCTACCTCCCAGCCATATCTCAATGTATATTCCAAAACTTTTATTGCAGGAACTATTGAAGGATATACTGCCACTTCTATATACACCTCCTTTCTACTCTTTGCTATATGAATTGGGGAGATCAGGAGAATAAAGCACATTAGCACAGCAATGGAAATCTTTTTCATATTCGTTCATATCTGAATTGTATATATAAATAACGATGAAAAGGATTAATAACATCGGCACTAACAATAACTCTTACCAGCTTATTTTTTTATTTTGTTTCGTAATATTTTTCCATAAGAGACGATGGTTTTTAACACTCTTATACATTATTTAAGTGATAAAACTTCGTTTTCTTCTTTCTATAAAAACATTCTTCTTCACTTAAAATGAAAAGAGGAAGTCATGCTAACAAAAGCATATCATCTAAACGATTCGAGAAAGAAGCCATAGACATGAAACCATACTCATCACAAACACGATGCAGAAATATCCATCATATGACACCCGAAAGAGAGGTGTAGAGTAGCCTACTTCTATTCAATGAAACTTTTTATCTCTCCCACTATTTCCTTGAGTGGAGGAACATTAAAGAAATCTCTGTTTGTTATTTCATTACAGCATGCCTGATAAAGCATTGAAATGAGTTCAGCAAGACGTAATGGCAACGGAGGCGGAGGGCTTACAAGGCTTTTCCAGTTTATTCTATCCTTTTTCTTTGCCTCTTTCACTTCCTCATACCATGGGGTGCTACGATAATATATGCGGGCAATCTCCTTGCTTACTGGCGTGCCGTTAAAAGTAAAGCGACATTCATCTGGAGTGCCAATAACATCTACAACCATCATATTTCGGCTTTCATCAAATCCATATTCAACTTTTCCGTCCTCATTTGTCAATCCAGCTTTTTTTGCTTCTTTTGTTATCAATTCATTTATAAGCATCGTTATTTCCTTCATTTTTTCTATTTCCTCTGCACTCAACCCTGCTATTTCTTTCGCTTCATTCCAAGTTATGTATCTGTCTGTAATCTCAAGCTTGGTTGAAACATCAAGAATAGGCTTTTCCAGCTTCTGTCCTGGCTCTGGCATCTCTTTTAATCCAATATCTTCAAGCTTTAAACTTCCTTCTTCAAGCCGTCTGAAAATGCTTGAGCCAGCTGGCAGAGAATTACGATATATAACTTCCAATGGAATGAGGAAATTTTTTTCCTCCTTTCTATATATGGAATAATCATATTTTCCTTCACTTAACAGGGGCTTCAGAATCCTGAGAAGATTTATCCTCATTTTATTGCTTGCTTTCTCCACTTCATCAAATCTTTTTACTTCTCCATTCTCTACCACGCCAATGTAATGCGTCTTCACATTCATATCTTCGAGCTTTTCGAAAAAATAGGCTGACATCATGCATATTGCCGCTCCTTTATTTTTTATATGATTAGGCATCTCGCCCCAGTCAAAGACGGAATAGCGATCTGAAAAAATGAATTCGCCTATGCCCATCTTATCTCTTTCAGGCTTTTTCACAACAATTAAATCCTTTACACTCCCCATATTATCGGGCATAATCTCATGGATTTATATTAAATTTGCGTGTGCAATTTTGCTGGCATTATTTTGCTGTCATTAAATAAAATTACAAAATGCACATGAAATAAAAGCTGTTGAAATTGGCGAATATTAAATTTTTAATTTCGATGAATCAAATGAAATTTTCATTGTGAATTAATCTGATAAACTCGTAAAACTCATAAAAAAACATCAAATTTTTATATAGGATTTATATATCCCCTCCATGAAAATCAA
>CAZNGK010000196.1:0-2939 GCA_964572575.1 uncultured Thermoplasmatales archaeon
AGAAGCAGAAGGCATAACTTATATTTATCCAGATGGAACTGTAGCTATTGAAAATGTGCACTTCACCTTATTTAAAGGAGAAAGAGTGGCAATTGTTGGTCCAAATGGTTCTGGAAAAAGCACTTTCTTGAAAATTTTAACTGGGCTAATAAAGCCTGCGCATGGAAAAATAAAATTTTATGGAATGGAAAAAATAAAAGAGGAAGAGATAAGGAAAAAATTTGGCATATTGCTACAGAACCCAGATGATGTTCTCTTCAATGCAACAGTACTGGAAGATCTAGAATTTGCTCCCGCTCAACTTAAAATACCAAAAGAAAAATTTGACAAAATTCTTGAGGAAATAGCAGACATTTTAGATATTAAAGGTTTCTTAGAGAAACCTCCTTTCAGGCTCAGCGAGGGACAAAAGCAAAGGGCTGCGATGGCAAGTATACTAACAGCATCGCCAGAAGCAATTTTTCTCGATGAACCATTTTCAGCCTTAGATGCAAAAATGAAGGAGAAATTGATTAGATATATAAACAGATTGAATGAGGAGGGTATGAGTATTGTTACTGTATCTCACAGACTCGATGTTATTCCATATATAGCAGATAGAGTTTATGTGTTGAATAGAACAATTGTTGCTGAAGGAAATACAGCAGAAATACTGTGCAACATTGAATTATTACAGAAAAATGGTATGGATGTGTTACCTGCAGTGAAAATTGGTATGGAATTAAAACTTAATCCTGTTCCTGTGACTATTGAAGAACTTCTGAAAAAATTAAAGACAAGTCATTAAGCAAGATTTCATCAAAAATAGAAAGTTTAATAAGGAAAAAATATATTATGGGCTGATAGCTATGCCAATAGGTTTTATTTTAATATCAACGGCACCTGCAAAGGAACATCAAGTTTACAATGAACTTTTGAAAATAAAGGAAATCATTGAACTTCATCCTCTTTTTGGGGAATATGATTTAATTGCAAAAGTTGAGGCAAAGGACTTAGAAGAACTTGGAAAAATTGTAGTGGAGAAAATACGTTCCATAGATGGTGTAGCTGATACAAAAACTTTAACCGGAACTAAATTTTAGGAGGTGATAAAATAACAGTAGTATGGGAAATGTTTTTGAGTATGCTGCTTTTGGTGTTTGCCATAGGAACAATAATTGCAGGAATATTTACAATGTACTTTGGCTCTGGAAAAAGCAGAGCAATAGGAAGTGTGCTGTTCATAATTGGCATAATAATTGCCATTGTATTCTACAATTATAGTGGTGGCGAACTATGGGGAAATGCTTTGTGGGACTGGAAGATAGTAAAAAATGGAATTGCTTCAATAATTGGAGGCATTATAGGTGCATTGATTGCGCTGGGCGCTTTCTTGGCGGGCATTATGAAAGCGTAATGTGATGGAGCTCAAAGAAGCAATAAAGAAAAGGAGATCGATAAGGAAATTTGCAGATAAAACAGTTGATAGAGATATTGTTAAAAATCTTCTTTTCCTTGCAAATTTGGCACCTTCTGCTGGAAATCTGCAGGCTCGAGAGTTTATAGTGATTGACGATGAAGAAAAGAAAAAGGCTTTAGCAAAAGCTTCTTATAATCAGCATTTTATTGCTGAAGCACCTATCGTCATTGTCTTTTGTGCGAATGAGAAAAGAATCTCTCCTTATGGGAGAAGAGGTAAAATGTATTGTATACAGGATGCATCTGCAGCGGTGCAGAATTTTTTGCTCGCTGCAGTTGATGCTGGTCTTGCCACCTGCTGGGTGGGAGCTTTTGATGAAGATGATGTGAGGGAAATTCTTTGCCTCCCTCATTATATAAAGCCTGTTGCAATTGTACCCTTAGGATATGCTGCCGAAACTCCATTTCAAAAAGAGCTTCGTAGCCTCGAGGAAATGATTCATTACAATGAATGGTAGATTTAATGTGTAGATTATACGGTAATTAGCAAACTCCTTTCCTTCTGAAATCTATTTCCTTCCTGAAATCTATTTTTTCTTTTATAATAGAACATATACGGCATATTTCGTCTATTGCATCTGCTCCTTTGAAAATTTTCTCTGCAGATTTTTCTATTTCCTTTTTCAGAAAATCATCAAAAGATGTAATTTTGCCCCTTTTATTTGACAGATATTGAGAAATTGCAGCATTGCTTACTCCTATTCTCTCAGCAATTTCTTTTTGACTCAGTCCATATTTTAATAAGTGTTCTGCCAGCCCTTTTCTTATACATGGAAGAACCTCCCATACAATAATTTCACAGGGAGTTTTTTTCATGCAAATGTATTAGACTTTGCCATATATAATTTTCATTTCTTTCTCATTTTCTTTCTCATTCCCCCTGTTTCTCTCGCCACAATGCAATGTAGCCACAGGAAATGCATTCATATGCATCTGCTTCTTTAATCCATTCAGGTATTTTTATGAATGGAACAGAAGGGAAATCCTTGCCAGATGCTATAAGCTCCATTTTGCTCTTGCAGGCAGGGCAAATTTTTTCCATGAAGATAATGCAGTATTTTTAAATAAACATTGTCTTTAAATAACATTGACCCAAAATTAAACAAAAGTTTTTGAAAAATTATTGTAAAAACGAAAATTATTGTAAAAACAATAATAAAAATAAAATTGCATTTTTATTCTTAGCCCCTATAGAAAACCTGCAGGAACAAAAAGAAAATATTTTAAACAAAATCTAATGTTAAGATGAGGTTCCTCCAAATAACATTGTATTCCTGGTTGAGGAATACAAATTTTTATCTATCGGAGGAACCTCTACCTCCTCTATTATCTTCATAAAATCTACCAAGTTGCCCATCTCGCTTACTTTTCAAGGAATAAAAAACCTTACAAATTAAAAAACATGCAAATATCATGTAAATATTCATTTACAGTATCTCCGCATGTTGGCTAAAAAATTGCTGTTAGCATGTGGCCTATTT
>CAZNGK010000197.1:0-2938 GCA_964572575.1 uncultured Thermoplasmatales archaeon
GCAATAATACCTGTCAAAAACACCATATCAAGAATTGCCGCCCCTCCTATGCTTGCCATTGTATATCGTGGAATATTTTTCGAAAGAAGTTTTTCCAGATGAAGTAAATCTGCCCCAATTAAAACACCTATTGTCCCAGAAATATATGCTATTGAAGCAGCTTTCTTTTTACTTTTATAACCCACAAGCAAAGAATAAAAGCTCGCCGCCATCGGAGGCAAAAGCCAGTATGGAAAGATTGCAGAGATTCCCTCGCTACCCACATCTGTAACTGCATAGGCAACATATGCAACAATTGGAATGCCTACAATGCTTCTCCAAGCAATTTTTCTTGAAAAAATTAAATATATGCTTATTATAACAGGCAACACGGCGCCTCCAACATTTATTCTTATATCCCAGTTATGATAATAAAAGAGAGGAATATTCACTTCGCTGAAAATGATACTGCTGAAAACTATCAAGCTAGCTTCCCACCATTTAAAGCCAACCTCTTCAAAGGCTGTTGAAATTAAATAGTATAACATGAAAAAGATAACAGCGAAGATAAAGAGCGCTATTAAGTGGAGCATATTCTCCTAATACATTTTCCATATTTGAATCAATTCCTCCAGATTTCTTTCTCTAACAACTATATCTGCATGCTCTTCAATTTCTGATGATGGATTGAATGCTATGCTTCTGCCTGCTATCCTGAACATGCCAATGTCATATTTTGTATCACCTATAACGACTACTTCCTCTTTCTCCAGATTAAGTTCATTCATAAGTTTTTTCAAAATTTTGTCTTTCTCTCTGAGGGGAACCCTTAATATGCCTTTCCATGGTATGTCTTCCTTGAATAAAATACCATTAGCGAAAACATAGTCAACTCCAAAATCTGCTATCCTTTTTGCAAGTATATCAACTCCTCCCGAAATAATAGCAACTTTCCCTTTTTCTTTAAAAAATTTTATACATTTTTCTGTTCCCTTAGTTAGGGGTATATTAGCAAAAATTTCTTCAATATCATGCTTTTTCACTCCCTTTTCCCTCCACCTTGCTATATCCTTATTAAGAAATTCCTCATCGTTTATCTTGCCATTTTTATATTCTTCAACAATATCTGAATTATCTATGCCAAAAACAGTATGAACTAACTTCCATGAACTTCTTGCCTCAATGAATACGCCATCCATATCAAATACGGTGAGCATATATGGCATATCTTTTTTAAATTTAAAATGTATTCATATTAAGATGGATATTGTACCAAAAATTGGAATAACAGGATTACCTAGAGTTGGGAAGACTGAAGGATTGATAAAAGTTATAAAAAGATTGGAACATGAATATGTATTTGGAGGAATGATTACAAAAGGAATAGAAAGGGCAGGAGAGAGAGTTGGTTTTAAAATAGTTGACTGGATGACTAAGGAAGAGCGGTTATTTGCTCACGTTGACCTTGATTCTGTATATAGAGTAGGAAAATACAAGGTTGATTTAAAGACCTTAGATGAATTTGGTATTCCCGCAATTAGGAGAGCGATAGAAGATAAAAAGGTCGATATTATTGTTGTTGATGAAGTAGGAAAAATGGAGCTGGAGAGCAGGAGATTTAGAGAGGTAGTGAAAGAAACCTTAGAATGTGAGAAACCTGCTTTGCTCACACTTCATAAAAAATCAAGAGATGCTCTTCTGCAGGATATAAGAAATATGAATAATGTCAGAATTTTGGAAATCACTCCGATAAATAGGAATCTGTTGCCTTACAAAATAGAAAAGATATTGAAGGAAGAAGGTCTCTGATGATTGAAGAAGGAAAAGTAAAAATTGAAATAAAAAATTTTGAACTTTATAAGGGGCCTGGAAAAAGAAAGGCAGGATTTTATAATCCCACTCTGGAAGTGGATAGAGACATCAATGTTATTTTCTGCCAGTTTATTGCGAGGAAAGGAGCAAAGAAAATGCTCGATGGATTATCTGCAACTGGCATAAGAGGAATAAGGATTGCAAAAGAAGTAGAAGGTGACATAGATATGCATATAAACGATGTCAATCCTGTATCCTATGAAATTATAAGAAAAAATGTGGAAAGAAATAAAGTGAATGTGAAAATATTTTGTGAGAATATTTGCTCGCTCCTGCTAAAGGAAAAGTATGATTATATAGATATTGATCCCTATGGCTCTCCAGCACCCTTCATAAACTGTGTTTTTAAAGGACTGAAACGGAAAGGATATGTGTCTTTTACTGCAACAGATACTGCAACACTTTGCGGAATATATAGGAATGCATGTATAAGAAGATACCATGCTTTTCCTCTTAGAGGTCAAGCAATGAAAGAAATAGGATTGAGAATTTTAATTGGATATATAGCAAGGCAGGCAACAACTTTTGATTACGGATTTCAACCAATGTTAAGTTATACACATAGCCATTTCTTCAGAATATATGGAAAAATGGAGAAAGGAGCAAAAAAAGCAGATGATACAATTGGCAACATAGGATGGGTATTCTGGAAAAATGGCTGGAAAGTTTGCAATTTTGATTGTTTTCCTTCTTCGCTTCCTTCTTCACTATTTGCAGGACCCTTATGGATTGGAAAATTACATAACAAAAACTTTTTGAATGAAATGGAAAAAATAATGAGAAAGAAAAAATTGGGGAAATTGAAGGAAATTGAAAAATTATTGAATGTTTTTAAAGAGGAGGAAGCACTTCCTATCCTTTTCTATGAAAGTAGGTATATAGCCAGGGAGATGAAAGTAAAACAGCTGAAACTTGTAAAAATTATTGAAATGCTTAGAAAAAATGGATATGAAGCAGGAAAAACACATTTTATGCCAGATGCATTTAAAACAAATGCTCCCTATGAAGAGATAATAAAATTATTTAGAGAATGAAAAAGAGATAAAAAAGAGATGAAACTACTTCAACAAATGCACATTTCCTATAT
>CAZNGK010000198.1:0-2884 GCA_964572575.1 uncultured Thermoplasmatales archaeon
CATTGGAGGATGATTCAATTAAAAGACCATCATATGTATTGTTATATGCAAGATTATCAGATATTTTATTGTTATCGCTGCCATGAGATATCAAAATTCCACAGTCTGCATTTTCATATACTTCATTCCCAGTAATATTATTATAACTGGCATATGGCTCAAGAATAATTCCGTCTTCCCCATTCTTATACGCGGTATTATTTTTGATGATATTGTGAGATGAATACATCAGAAGTATGCCTTCGCCATTATTTCCAACGCCATTGTAACATGCGGTATTTCCGATAATGTTATTATAAGAAGCATTTTCAAGCAATATTCCATCGTATGTATTGTTATGCACGATATTCCCATAAATTGTGTTATTGCTGGAAAGATTTAAAATCACACCAGCACCGCCATTGTTGCATATTATATTATTAGATATATTGCAATAGCTCACACCTTCCATATAGATGCCTTCCTCTCCACCATTTCTTATTGTAAAGCCAGATATGTTAACATTGCTCGCCTCTATTGTAACAACATTGCTATCGCTACCACCATCTATTATTGTTATATTTTTATCTTCGCCATAAAGATTTATACTTTTGTTTACAACAATACTTTCATTATATGTTCCATTGCTAACGAGAATTGTGTTTCCATTATCAGCATCATTTATGGCAGCCTGGATGGTATCATAATAAGTATTCTTATCAATGTTATGAACTGGTCCTGTCAAACTCCTTTTTGTTAAAGCTGGCGTTTCTGGGTCGCCAAGTAGGTTTATTTCATAATAGCACCATCTATATACATTATAATTGGTTGCATCAGATACAAAATGCTGTTTAGCCAGCTGAAGCATCTTACCCAAATTTTCACTTCCATTCTGGAATAGCTCATAAAATTCCATCTCAACAAACTCACCTGAAAAATCGCTCGCATCATTACCATACCATCCATAACGAGAGTTAAGCATGCATGCTATTGTTCCGCCATTTGGATTCAATACATATTTTTCTGCGAGACAATCATTATAATCGAATGCTCCAGAATGGCAAGCCACTGATGTATGTATAGGATAGAAAGAGTTTGTTAACGAGGAGGCATCCCAAGTATACCAAGCAACTCGTCCTCCGTTTTCATAATTTATGAGATATTCAATCTCGTTTCCATGCCCTTCATGCTGAACAATAATGCGGCCAGCATTGAATTTTGATATCCAATCTGTTTTTGTAACCATTCCATTTTCTTCATAAAGTCTATCAATTGTATAATCAGGTGGCACCCATTGAGCGCATTTTTCAGGTAATGTAGTGGCATCAGGATTGTTTCCACTTTCCAAACGAGATTCATGCAATTGCACAACTTTTGGCTTATCTGCTGTTTCAAATGCTATAACTTTATTTACAAAATTTGTTGTCTCTGTTGTTGTTTCTACAGGTGCCCTTCCAACATATACTTCTGCTATAAAATCGGGGTTGTCCTCCGGCTCCCCCCAATGGGTGTCGCCATCATCATTCCATGTTCCATCTAAGCCAGCATAATATAAATCGGCAGGAATGTCATCATCACGTATCCATCCATTAGTAGAGTAAACCGAGCAATTGAATCCACGATGAGGTATAACGCTGTCATCGCCGCCAAGCAAGACATATTCTGTGCCCCAATTTTGATAGGCATATTTTATGAAGTTTCTTATTTTTTCTTGCAGATCAACTCCTGCAAAATTTGCTTGGATATAGGTAAGATTGACCATTTTTGAAGAAATAAAATGAGACTTATAATCTATTAATGGCTGAAAAGCGTTCTCGAGACTGCTATCTGTTATGATTACATAACCATAGGTAGAAGAAAGTTTATTTATACCTACTGGATATTCATATACCATCGAAGGATTTGAAACGAATCTCTTGACTTCTTTTATATCCTGAGGTAATCCCCTGTATAATTCATCCACATTTCCTCTCTTAACTTTTATTGTAATATATATGGTGTCATACCAATATAATTTACCTTCCTTCGGAATATATTGAATGGGATATATATCAAGTGCAAGGATTCTAAATCCTCTAAATTTATGGATTTTTCCTAATTGAATTAGCTTACCTGGATAAGCATGCCAAGATTGATATATCTCCTCGTCCATATAAGTGCTACCTTTATCACCCTGGATATCTATTTTATTCCATGGAACAACACGGCCTCCAGGTCTTATCAAAAATCTTCCATTGATTTCATGTTTATTTCCCCAAACATGAACTCTTTCTATTTTCCCGCCGGGGGGCAAAAGAACATTAATGCTTTTTACAGGCAATGACGGTTTTCCATAAGCATGGATTTGATGAGAATTTGCCATTTCTACTTCATAAAAACTCCTATGAGATATATTTATTAAATGAAGCGTGGGTTGGTTAAAGGAAAATTTCAAAAAAATTGTTTTTGTAGTGTCTGCATTTGCCTTTATATTTATTCCGCCTATGACTAACAGTATGGCCATGCCCAGTATAGCAATTTTTTTTCTCTTCATAAGTATATAGATTTACAAGTATTTCAACTTTTTGCTATCAAATTGATTGCAATCTATTTAAATAATGTTTTTATATGGAAAAAGCATGAAACAATTGGAAGAGCTTGAGAAAGGCGGACTTTTTATTGGGAGAAAGGAGGCAAGGGTGAGAGGCACAAGCATAATTATTTAAATACATATTTAGATTAGTCTATGATGGTAGAGATAAAAATCGAAATTCCTAAGGAATTGGAAGAAGAGATAAAGAAATTGGGAAAAGACGAGATAAACAAAATAGTATATGAGGCATTGAAAGAAAAAGTAAGCGAAAGATTATTATTCAAAGTAGCTGATAAGCTAATAGAAAATAGCCAATTAAATGATAAACAGATA
>CAZNGK010000199.1:0-2880 GCA_964572575.1 uncultured Thermoplasmatales archaeon
TGCTATTAAGCTGGGCTTACAAGCAAATAGATTGTGGAGTAGATGCCATATGGATAGATATGCTATTTAGCCAAGCAAAAATGCTTTATCAAATTACTAATGATTTTTACCATCCTGCAGTTAAAGAATCATATGAAGCAGCTTGCAAAATAATAGATGAAATACATGAATATGGAGACTCTGTAGGAAAATATATTTATGTTGGCACATGGTCAGCTTGCGTTATTTATCCATATGAAAAGTCTTCATTAGATTTTTTGACAGCTTCCCCTTCATCTATAGAAGTTTATAAAATGGAAATTAATGAAACAAAATGGAATGAAAGAATAAAAGCAGTTAGAGAAAAATTTGGTGATATACCATTTTTTGCATTTATTGATTGGGCATCTACAACTCATACTCCTCTAGGAGTATTTAGTCAGTATTTAAGCAAGGAAGAACAAAGAGAATTTATAAAAATAGCCGATGCTTTCTTCGCAAAGAAAGGGATTAATTTTATTTATCCTGTTCATGGAGGGTATATGGGTAATGATGCGGAAATACTTTCTTACGGAATATCAAAAGTGTATGATTCATTAGCTCCAGAGTTTCAAACATATGAAACAATAGTGGAGTTGGCTCAAAATAAATCTGAAGGAAAACCTATGATTTACATAGAAAGACCCAGGGACTATCTTTACATCTTCGATAGAGAGATTGTTCCTTTTAAAATGCCAATAATAATTGGGAAAATAACTGTTACAGCAGATGCATACGATGAAGATGGAATAAGCAAGGTTGAGTTTTGTATCAATGATATCTCGAAATATAACGACACCCAGCAAACTTATCAATGGCTATGGGACGAATTCGCTATAGGTAATTATGAGATAAAAGTTATTGCATATGATATGGAAGGAAATAAGGCAGATGATAGGATACGTGTTGTAATATTTAATTTTGGAGGTAAAAAATGAGGAAAGAAACTATCTTATGCATTGCTTTTGCAATTACTGGTCTGTTAATAACTGCAGGTTATCAAGAATTAACAAATGGAAGAAGAGGTATTGATATTATTGATGCAACTTGGATAGAAGAACCTTTATTTGAGATGATTCAGAGAAACTCAAAAGGAACTCTTACTTTCAAAGAACAAGAAGAAATGCTTCCTTTGCTTGCCGAAATGGGAATAAAAACAATTTATCTAACGCCTATATGGAAATATAAGCCTGGAACCCCTTTAAGCAGATATTACATTTTAGATTACTATGAAATAGACCCAGCAAAAGGAACGGAGGAAGATTTTAAGCATTTTATTGAAACCGCTCACAGTTACGGGATAAAAGTAATATTGGATTTGATTACAGCCCATACAGGGCCTGGCAGATACATTTACGAAAATCACAAAGATTGGGTTCTTAGAGATAGATATGGAAATTTGGTTTATTGCTGGCCACATAAACAGTGGGGATATGCAGTTGATAGAGCAAATCCAGAGGTTATTAAATACTTTACAGAAATAGCAAGGTATTATGTTGAAGAATTTGGCGTAGATGGCTACAGAATGGATGCTATAGGAACACAATATTGCAACGAAACTATTTCAGATTGTCTCCAGCCTGTCGAGGGAGAGCATCATTCGAAACTGCTACTCAAAAGCATAAAATCAGCAATTGGCGAAGATAAGGCACTTTACTTGGAAGGAGCATATCTCGGGAGGCTTTATGTTTATAATGCTGGAGTAAGTGAAGAAGATGGATGCCCATGTCCAAATCCGATACCATGTTCAATGATATTGCCAGAATTGAATGAATATGGAGATGCATCCTATTCCTATGAATTTGGCAAATGTTTCTTACAGGACATGATAAGAGGAGAGGCAACATCAGAAGATCTGGTAAATTTCTTTAAGGAGGAATGCTTGTATTATGGAAAAGCGAGAGGAAGATTTTTAATGACCCATGATTTTGGCTATGATTTTTATAGTACTCATCCAGAATTGCATAAAGTTGGTGCTGTTTTAATAACAACTGTACCCGGATTCCCTCACATATACCACAGGGAAATATTTCCGCTTGGAGGTATCGATGCTATTAATGAAGAAATGTTCAACCTTTATAAGAAACTTCTATCTATAAGAGAAAAATTTGATGCTCTGAAAAAGGGATCTATAGAGAACATATGGAAAGAAGGGGATAATGCCTATGCTTATATGAGGGAATACGGGAATGAAAAAGTTTTTGTAGTACTTAACTTCCAGGCAAAGGAAATTTCTGTCATTCTTGATCTGCCAGTAGAAAATGAAAGCATTTTATATGATTTACTTAACGAAGAAAGATTTATAGTTAACGATTCAGCAAATTTTAAGATAGATTTACCTGCATACGGAGCAAGAATACTTACCTTAGAGGATGCGTCTCCTCCCCTCTTATTCATAGAGAAACCAAAGAAGGGATACCTCTATGTTTTTGATAGAGCATGGCTACATATTGGAATTACCATTATTCTGGGAAGGATAACGATTATTGCAAATGTGATTGATGAAAGCGGGATAGAAGGAGTTGAACTCTATGTTGATGATAGTTTAAAATTCACTGATCGCGAAGCGCCATATTCATGGCTATGGAATGAATTTGCCGTGGGAAAACATGAAGTAAAGGTTATAGCTTGCGATAGCTTTGGTAACAGGGCAGAAGATATGGTAAATGTATTCATATTCAACTTGGGAGGTGGGAAATGAAGAGGTTGCTTATTGGGATAATGTGCATAGCTTTGATAACCCCATATGGCTTAGCTGTTGAATCAAGCGATGACAGATGGCCCCTTACGAGTAGTAACTCAAACATTACAGATGTACCAACTATACAGGATTTTGTACCTTTAGGTATAGAGTTCATAAAA
>CAZNGK010000200.1:0-2865 GCA_964572575.1 uncultured Thermoplasmatales archaeon
AATTGCTATAATTATTTTGCAAAGTGTTATATTTGTTCTGAAGATTATTGTACTGGCTCTGCAAATTGCTATAATTATTTTGCAAAGTGTTATACTCGTTCTGAAGATTATAATACTTATTCTTCCAGTTTATAGCTGATTGATTCATGCTCTTCAATTCCTCTTTCAGTTCGTTATAGTCTGTTTTAATATTCTGATATTCAAAAAAACTTGCCCCCGCCAGCACACTTGCCACAACCAACCCAATACCTAAACCAATAACCAGTACATTTCTTTCCATTACATCTCCTCCCTTACGGTAATGGTAAATCGATTAGTAAGTAATAAATATTTCGTCTACCGGTTCTGGTAAGTAGAGGGTTGTTAAAAATAGGTTGGTAAACTTGGGTTGGTAACGCTACCAACAGTATATCCCATGGGATATACCAGAACCCCGAAATTTAAACTCCGTCGAAATATTTGTTTTTCCCTAGTTTAAAGGTAGATTTTCACTCTTTTTCTAAAATCTTCTTTATCTCCACTCATTCTTATTATTATTTCAATAAACTCTGCATGCTGATGACACCAATTATGTAACTGACTAATGTAAAGATTATGCCGAAAATCATAATGATAGCTCCTTTACTTTTATTCCACTTTGAATATATTATATACCCGAAATACACAGAAAACGGCCCAAATATCATTGGGAATATAAGCCAAGTCAGAATCAGAAAAATAATGCTCAATTTGAAATAGCCGCCTTCATCCATTGCTGGCTCTTTCTTTGCCACATAATCAATAAAACCTTTAACAGTTGCAGCAATCCCAACAATCAATCCTGCTATTCCGCTTAAAACCCCGATCATGCCTGCAATTTGTACATTTACATCTGGATTACTCAGAGCAGAATATGTTATTAAAAGAGCAAAAATACCAAATGCCAATATGAAGACTCCTGCTGCAATCAGTGCTATTGGGATATTTGCATAACCCTTTTCTTCCTTATCATGTTTTATATCTATATCCCAGTCATAGAAGTCCTTGCTTTTTGTATCCATCCTCTTTTCTATACCTTCTTTCTGAGACAGATCGAATAATGAAAAACCATATGACAATATCATGAAGATAATACCCAAATTAAAAATATAAAAAGAAGAAAAATAACCTGAAGATACAGAATAATTATATAATTTGGCATCCGAAATGAAACTGCCTTCAATATCTGTAATTCCGATTCTAAAAAACAATAACGATAGCACCAAAGAAATTATGGCAAGCCATGAAAAGTTTGGTGCGACATCCAGCTTTTTCAGATAATAGTATATGGTCCATATCCCCATTAGCATTCCAGCAAGCAAAAATATGAATGAAATAGCAAGAAAGGTATTTATTTCGGAACTTTCAGGATTGATATAAATTGTCCATGCATTTTTTGTTGATTCGAATGTCCCTGATCCATAAGTGTGTATACCCCAAAGATAATAATCTATATGTTTGATAAAATCTACATTTGTTTTCTCTTTTGTAATTTGTGCAAATGGAAAAAACAGCAATATAACACAAATTCCAAATGCTACAATAAACAATACTTTTGCAGCTTTTCCATTCATTTTTCCTCCTCTAAAATTTCTTTTATTTCCAACAGCTTTTCAGCAACTTTTTTTCCTTTTGAAGTAAGCCATATCCATTTAGTTTGACTCCCACCAATTATTTTTCCATCTTTCACTGTAGGTTTCTTTTCATATTTAATCAAATCAACTCCTTTTAAATCATCTAAACGTTCATTGAATGTTACATTAGAGAAACAACCTATTTTTGCCATTAAATCCTTTGCAGTTATTTTTCCATCAACATCATATAAATTGATTAAAATATGGATAGAATAAGTTTTTTCCAATGAGGAATAAATTTTCTTCATTTAGAGTATAAATGCTAAACTTTAATAAATTCCTTTACATTTAGGATTTAAAATTTAAAATCAAAATTCTTATATATTCATTTTGTATTTAGAATTTAGAATTTAAATTAAAAAGCAAGGGGAACCCCGAAAAAATTGAGCTGTACAGCCTGGATGGTTGTTGCTACCAGCATCTCCATCTCCTCCCTTGCAGTCAATTTTCGGCATGGCTCCCCTTGCAGGAGTGTGATGGCATGGAAAGGAAAGGTGAAGGTGCAGGCGAAAATATAAAAATTGCTCGCAGGCAGGCGGGTTTAATCGATTTTTTCCTTGAAAACAGTTTCGACTTTACCAAAAATAAGATATTTTCCCTTCATTTTCCAGAAAACATAATCTCCTTCTTTGATATTCAACAGTCGCCTTACTTCTTTTGGAATGGTAATTCTGCCATTAGGTCCAATTTTTGCCTGTGCGATTATATCATCTTCCATAAAATGCAATCCCTTATTTATATAAAAAATTCATTCAATTTCTCATTTCTTTGGTTTTTCCTTGATGAGAAATTCGACCTTACCAAAGATCACATGGTCATTTTTCCATTTCCAGAAAACATAATCGCCTTCTTTAATATCGAAGATTTGTCTCACCTCTCTGGGGATAGTGATTCTGTTTTTAGCATCTACTCTGCTGGCAGCGATAATTTCATCTTTCATAAAGTAAGAATCATGAATTTATATAAAAAAGGGATATGGGAAAAATGGAAAATGGGAAATACTTTTATATTGAGTTTATATTATGAAAAGTGGGAAAATAGGACTTTCCCTAATGATGTGGGGTAATGGAAATGGAAAGGAAAGGTGTGGTTAAGGATCCGAGCCGGGCGGGCAACGGCTCGTTAAATATGTCCCGCATAGCCAACAGTTATGCAAGCATAAAAATCCCCAAAGGTTTGATTGAGGAAGTAGACAAAATCGTTGCAAACAAAA
>CAZNGK010000201.1:0-2863 GCA_964572575.1 uncultured Thermoplasmatales archaeon
AAAGCTATATTGATGACTATGCATATCTCGCCGCCATACCTGCAACAACCTTTTATAGCAAGGAAGATGATGTAATCTACTCATATCCTCTTTTATTTTATGAAGAAAGAAAAATAAACAGCAAAAAGGAGCTTTCATTAAATTCAACTCAGGGCATCAAATATTTCATGGAAGATTGGCTCAATTATTGCAACGGTGCAGAGATAGAGCTGATAAATGCTCCAGAGGCAAGAGAATGGAATGTGCATTATGATTACATAAATTCCTCAAGCATGTATGATATAGCAAAGAAAATTGCACTCAAACATTGGAGAAGAAGTAAGGAATGTGCTATAGCTATTGCTGGAGACTTTTATGAAGAAGAAAGAATTTATGGAGACACAACTTTAGAAATAAGCAAAGCAAATACAAAAATACTTTCAATTTCAATTCCTGAGCCTGAAGGAATAGGAGGCGTATATGAAGAATTTGTCATAGAAGAGCCATATAAATATGTGGAAGTGAGAGTTGAATGGAATCCTTTGCTTAGAGGAAGAGATATTGATTTACAGCTTTATGATGATGCAATAGGCATGGTAGATGCCTCAGAAAACTGGAATGCACTTGCTGGAACTTATGAAAATGTGGAATCTTTTGTTTTTAACTACGGCACATGGGAAGTTGGCCTGACTTATATGCCAACAGAACATTTTGGGATAATGAAAGAGCTTGTAAAATTTAAAAAAGGAAGAGAATATGAAGCAAAAATAAATCTCTACCCTGGTGAAATCATCAATCTCCCTTCTTTTCAATCTATGGTAAAGAATGTGAATATAAGTGTTAAATGCAACAAAAATATTTCTTTTGGAGCATTACTTTTGTCTCCTTCAAATATAGCTTATAAAGCATTTAAGGGAGATGGAAAGGTGGAAATGCATTTTGATGAAATTGGAAAGGGAAACTATTCCATATGCATCTTTGTAATGGAAAATGAAAGCAACTTGCAATTCAACATAAATTATGAATGGGATATCATTGACGAAAAGCAGGCATATTCTTTCGCCACTTCATCACAGGCAGCAATAATTGCATCGTTGCTGAATATGCCATTGCTTTACGTTGCCCCAGATAGCATTCCTGAAGAAACAATAGAAGCAATTGAAAAACTTGGAATAGAAAAAGCCTATGTGATAGGCAATGAATTCCCTGAAGAGTTAACTCAGATTGTTTCTGTGGAGCAATATAGCTTGGAGGAAGCCTATGAAAAAATTTATGAAATTACAGGCACGAATGATGTTGTCTTTACTTCATCCAGCCCATGGAGCTACTGGCTTGTTGAAGAACTTAAGCAGGCAGGAGAGAAAGAAAAAGCGTTGTATATTGGGCCAGCTGCATATATGGCAGTGCATCATGGCTGTCCATTGTTTATAGTAGAAGCTCATCAGTCATTAAGCGAATCTGCTAGCTGGATAACAGATTTCTGGAAAAAAGATAGCAGGGCAAGGCATCCGCCTCCAGTGGCATGCATGTATTTGATGGCAAAAAAGGTGTATGATTTCCTTGATTCCTTGGGCGTAGATAAAGAGGAGCATGAAAATATAGTTACGGTAGCTGGACAGTTTGATATTGGCATAGGATGGGATCGTGCTTTTGTTGGGAAAGCAAATCCAGGCAGGATAATGGGCACACCAATAGATACAAGCTACTGGATATGTAGAAGCGTTTTTTATCCAGCACTTATTTTTGAAAACCCAGCTTTAAGTAGCGAGGGCATTACTTTAATAAATGGAAGTAAAAGCGTAAGAGACAAGCTCGGAAGATTGCATATTATAAAGCCAAGCCAGAGAGAGCATTTTTACTATCCAGTATTGCAAACATGGGTTTCATACTGCCATGAATTCAATAAAGAGGCAAGCAAGTACTGGGGTTGCATGTATACAACAAGAGACGGAATCACGCCATATGTTACACCTTCATCAGATCCAATAGATGAAGGCGTCACCGACAAGCAAGGAGCATACTGGCCAGATATGAGCACAGCGGATGTTGTGCCGTTCTATCTCAAAAAGCTTGGCTATGACAATGTATTTTCAACAAATTTTTCTGCAACAATGCAAAATTTGAATGCTGGCGCAATAATGTGGTTCGAAGGTATGCATGCAGGTCATGGCGGCTCTGGCGTTGTCGGCTTCTGGGACCCCAATGCCAACTGGACTAAGATGTTTTATTATTTCGAAGATTTGCCAATCATAGGAAACATTATAAAGAATAAGAAAATAAATACTGAAAGCAATCCATGGCGTGGCTATGAATTTGGATTATGGAGGCAGGCATTCTTCAGATGGGGCATTCCATTCACAAATAGAAGCACACAAATTTTTCAGACAGGATGCACTGCAGACCCGGATGTTATTGTGATGGATAAGTATATTGGATGGGACTGGCGTTCAGCAATGCATGGAGATGGTGTTGTTATTGCCATTCTTCAGCAGGTAGCCACTGATATCAAAACAGGATATGATTTTGATGAAGCATTGGAAAATTTACATTCCTGTGGAATAAATGCAGGCATATCCTGCTTTATTGCCTCTACTTATATTCACTTAACTTTAATAAGACATGGCTCTGTTTTTCAAATTATAGATCCGTGGCTCACTTCATGGTACTGCAATTTTGCTGTAGAAATGTTCGCCCGCTATTTAGCAAAAGGCTATACCGCAGGAGAAGCATATGAAAAGGCAATAAGCCATGTTGGCATCGAATATCTTACTGGCAAGTGGTGGTGGGATATATGTGAGAATGTATGTTATTTCGGCGATCCATGCTTGAGGGTATGGAGTCCAGCTTATTCATGGGAGAAGCCATTATGCATTGATGCTGGCAT
>CAZNGK010000202.1:0-2813 GCA_964572575.1 uncultured Thermoplasmatales archaeon
CATACACACTTACTAATGCTATTCTTGGCTTCATTTGTATCCCACAGTAATACAGCATGTAAAAAAAACTTTTTGCTTCCAAGGTGTAATTTATCATGACATTATTCTGCACTTTTCTGCAAATGATTTCGTATCATATTTTTACAAATATCTGCAATATTAAAAATAAAATTTGTAAATACTATAAAAAACAAAAATAAAAAAAAGAAAAAGAAGAATATCTCCTATAGGTTAGGAATAGCCTCCTATCATGAGAGTTGGGTCACCAAGCAATACCCATTGCATCACTGTTTTTGGATGACCTTCTTCCAAAGCCTGCATGTCAAAAGTATTGATATAGCTCACTAATGTTTGTTCATATGCTTCACCAAGAATATGCCTTCCTTCTTCTCCATACTGTCTGAAGAATTCTGTTGTAATCCATCCATCAGCTCCGCCAATAGTGCAATCCTTTCCTAAAATTCCATAGCCCAAGCCAGTATTGCCCATTGCAGCAATGGCTCCTCTCCCTGGCATACTTGTTATCCACCAGCTCCAGCATTCTGGAGCAGGCAAGCCATAGCACCACGTCTTTTTCTTGTTGAACCAGTCTGTTGCAGAACGAAGGGCTGTAACATTAAACTGACTGTTGTGGCATCCGCCTACAACGCATACAAATGGCTTATCAACATTCGATATCTTGTTCATTGGAAGGAACGGAGGAGTAATTGAGACAGTTGATAGGCCTGTAAGGCTTCCATGCTGTCTGTTGCCTGGAATGCCAGGATAATGGTCTGCCCATACTGTTGGACTGCCATGTCCTGAAAGGAAGACAAAGCCAGCTCCCTGACTTAGTGCATCTATTACATCCTGCTGTCCAGTGAATTTGCCATTTGATGCCCACAGTATTATTTTCTCAAAGTTATCTGGCATGTAATATAATGCACCTCCTCTTCCCTGAAGTGCTTTCTCTCCAGTAACCCATTCTCCTTCATAATACATTTCTGTATTATTTCTCCAGGCTGAAAATACTATTTCGCCATCACTATTCTCAATCCAGACATGTATGTTAGTCAAATTTCCGTATGGGCGAGGATCATATGATTTGCCCCGTATATGCATTACTTTATTGCGATATTCAACATTTGCCCATCCTGTAAACATATTGCAGTATGCCTCCCTTTCAGTTGGTTCATAAAAGAAGTCAGTATTTCCAAGCACATCTCCATCAGAAGGTGATGTTATCTCCGCTATTGGAGAAAATGGATAGCTATCTACCTTAAGATGGTCATCTTGACTGAAAGATATGGATGTTTCAGCATCATGATCTACTGTTACATGAACAACATCTACTGGACCAGCAACACCTTCTGGATTTATACTCTGTGCATATATTGTGTATTCTCCATCTGGCAGATTGCTGACATCCCACTGGATGTCTAAATCCTGCTGGTCAAGAAAGCCATCACCAGATACAACAATCATGCGGTTAAACCATGATGGATCAGCTGGACTTTCTTCATACTTAATGATTTTTTCTACTACAGTCTCTACTTCTTTCTCGCTTCTGCAAGCAAGTCTTCCAAGGTATACATCGGGGTACAAATCTATTCCTGTATCATTTTCCACATTTGGCTTTCCCCATGCTGCAAAAATGCCATCATCATTAGTATCCCAATCTTCAAAAACACCTCCCTCGCCATATATATCTGCATAATATAAGTCGCAAAGCACGCCAGGATCATATATGCTTTCCTCTCCCAATGGAAACTTTGGATGGTCATATAAATTGTTATATCTTACAGGGACATGCCAGTATTTTGAACCCTGATTGACATCATCTCTTGGCTTTCCGAATATTGGAGACTTTAATCCGCCGACAAGCAGAACATATTTTATTCCAAACTCCTCAATAGCATCTTTTATGAAATATTTAATCTGTTCTGGCTTGTCAACACCAGAATATTCAGCATAAATTTCTTCTGTTGTTTTAAGGAAAGTTTTGATTCCATGAGCATTTTTATGCTCTATAAATCTCTCTAATTCATCAGAAAACAGGGAGGGAGCAATGATAACAAGATCATATGTACTGACAGCAGGGAAAAATCTTCTCTCTGGCTTTTCATAGCTTATTTTGATTTCAGCACTTTTGGCAACATAAAGTTGATTGATAGCAGGAGCATATCTGACTGGAAAGATATGTATTGCCACATATGTAACACGCTCACCATTTGCATTAATTCCACATCCAACACGGTATGTATACCAGCTATCTGGGAAGGGCTCACTGCTTTCATATACTCTTTCATCTTTTTTATAGCTTATTTCTGTAGTCAAATATGATGGAAGCAAAGGCAATGGTGAAGGAGCTGGACATATTTCCTTAGAAACTTCGTATTCCTCCACTTCCTCTGGTACAACTTCTACTTTCACGTTTTTAACGCCAAATGGAAGTTCCATTGTTTTAACAACCTTTGGCAATATTGGCTTACCAGGACTCATTAGATAAGTTGATACTCCTTCCAGATGCACCCTGATATAGTCATTATCTTTTTCAATTAATGGCTCTGGGAGATGAACTACAATGGCTTCTGATTCCTTCTGATTGCTCAAAGAAATCTCTTTATATGCTGGCAATCCTACTGTTCCACTAAGAAGCAATAATCCTACCGCCATGGCAAACAAAATCTTCTTCATATTTTCTTCACCTCAAAAGCCTATTGTTTATCTGTTTATATTTTTTGCGTGATGTTCGTGATATCTATGGTACCTATGATATCTATGGTACTGCAAACTTATTCTACATTATAACTTTTATCTGAAAGAATTTCATC
>CAZNGK010000203.1:0-1492 GCA_964572575.1 uncultured Thermoplasmatales archaeon
TTTTGCATAGTAAAATATGCGTTACAAATAAATTTTTATTGGCTACTCATGCCGTGGCATTATCTTAAGGATTTTTTGGCACATGTTCATGGATGAATCCTCAAAAAATACATTGAATATTTTTAAGCTCACACATTCCTCACTTTTTTCATCAATAAAAAATTTAATTTCCTGATTATTTTCACTCGTGCTTTACATCGTAATTGTCACTCCAAAGTGCAATCTCAGATGCAGATATTGCGGAGGCACGCTGGAAGGAATGCCTGTCAACATTACTTATGACTTGGAAGAGCTCATCAATTTTATTGGAAAAGATAGACAGGCAATAGTTGCTTTCTATGGTGGCGAACCATTGTTGAGAGCTGATATTGTAAAAACAATGCTTGATACAATTCCTGCAAAAAAGTTTGTTTTACAGACAAATGGATTCTTCATTGAAAGACTTGGAGAATATTTACATAAATTAGATACAATTCTACTCTCAATAGATGGGCGAAAACAAGTTACAGATTTCTATCGCTGTAATGGATGTTATGAAAAAGTGATGGATGCTTTATCATTCATTGAAAAGAATGGTTATGAAGGAGAGATAATTGCAAGGATGGCAGTTTCCTATAGGACAGATATATATGAGGATGTGACGCATTTACTCAAATTTTTTCCATATGTGCACTGGCAACTTGATGTTGTATGGAGTAGTTTATGGAATCTAGATGAATTTAAAAAATGGGTGGAAATAAGTTATAAGCCTGGAATTAAAAAGCTTATTGAGTTATGGGGGAAAAATATTGAAAGAGGAAATATTATTGGAATTGTACCTTTCTTAGGCATCATGAAAAGAATTTTACATGGTGGCAACGGCTTGCCCTGTCAGGCCGGTAAAGAGGCGGTGGCAATTTCAACAGATGGGAAAATAATGGCATGTCCGATTGCTCCAGATTTTAGCTGGAATATTCTGGGTAGCTTTAAAGGATTTAAAAGAATAGAGATTGGGATGCCATGCAGGAGTTGTGATGTATATGAAATATGTGGAGGAAGATGTCTTTTTGCTTATAAAGAAAAACTGTGGGGGGAGGAAGGTTTTGAAGAGATTTGTAAGGTTACTAAATTTTTAATTAATGAACTTTTCAAATATAAAAGCGTGTGCGAACACATGAAAGAGAAATTTCTATATCCTCCTTACAACAATACAACAGAAATAATACCGTAGAGAAGTTGTTAAGCAATTGCGTATAGCGAATCATTTTTCAGAGAATTACCCCATAAAAATTTAAATACAATCTCTATTTAGTATTATGAAAAGCATCGTTACTTTCATAATATGTGGTATTTTAATGATGCCTGCTTTGGCAGGCGTTGAGGAAGTTAGAGAGGCAACAGAAAAAAACATTGTGCATGAGGCAACAGTTGATGAATATGATCTGCTAATCATCTGCCCAAATCAGTTCCGTGAGCCGCTCATCCCATTTAAAGCGCATAAAGAAATGCATGG
>CAZNGK010000203.1:1592-2778 GCA_964572575.1 uncultured Thermoplasmatales archaeon
TCAAATGGAAATGGAATTTTTGGAGAATGGAAAGGAGATAAAGCTGAAGATGCACCAATTGATTTAGTACCAGATGTTTATGTTGGCAGATGGGCAGCTAGAAATGCCTTTGAAGTTGAAATAATGGTTTCTAAGACAATAGAATATGAGAATAATGCTTATGGTGCAAACTGGTTTAAGAGATTTGTATGTATAGCAGGCGATACGTATCCAGAGGTATTAAACTCAAGCTGGAAGGGATATGAAGGAGAAGAAGGCACTCAGCGCGCCATTAACTGGATGCCTGGTTTCACGCCAGTAAAGCTATGGACGTCTCTTGGCACTTTTACAGGGCCAGAAGATGTAATAAATGCCATTAGCCAAGGATGTGGTTTTCTTTTCTTTGACGGACATGGCTCACCAATGAGCTGGGCAACTCATGCGCCAAATAGCACAGATTGGGTTGATGGACTAAATATATGGCAGATGAGATTTCTTGAAAATGATGGTATGTATCCTGTCTGCGTTGTTGGCGGTTGCCACAACAGCCAGTTTAACATTACAGTATTCAATTTCTTAAAAATCTATCAGGGATTCAGTAGATGGATTGAATATATATGGAAAGGAGAAACAGGACCAGAATGCTGGAGCTGGTGGATGACCCGCAAGAATGGCGGAGGGAGCATAGCAACGCTTGGCTATTCAGGACTTGGCTATACTAAGGAAGATAAACATTTTAAAGGCGAGGCTACAGAATGGCTTGATACCCATTTCTTTTGGGAGTATGGAATGAATGGAACAGATGTGCTGGGCGAGATATGGGGAAAAGTCATAGCTGGCTATCTTAAAACATATCCAATTGATTGGAATACACCAGCAGGGAGCAACTCTGCCATAGATGCAAAAACTGTTGAGGAATGGATCCTGCTTGGAGATCCAAGCCTGAAAATAGGAGGATATGCAAGTTAGCCCTTCAAAACAATCTTGTTTATCAATCGTCATCGATGAACGAAGGAGACGTTGACAAAGATGCAACTTTCAATCCTATCTTAGTCTGATTTTAATTCATACGCATACAAGCAGAAATTGACTTATCGTTATTCTTTCAATCCTACCATAGTCTGATTTTAATATACTTTTTCATTATTTCAATTGCTATTCATGAATACTTTCCTACCATAGTCTGATTTTAATGAAGAATTAGTAA
>CAZNGK010000204.1:0-2773 GCA_964572575.1 uncultured Thermoplasmatales archaeon
TGCTTTTTATAAATAGGAAGCAGCTATAAAAATATGTTGCAACACATGTTCTATTTAAACTTCTTTTAAATCCTTCCAACTAAGCACCAACTGTTTTATTGCCAGTGCTTCATTTACTCTCCTAACAGGCATTGTATGGGGTGCTTTCTTTAGCATATCCACATTTTCATGCAATATTTTTTCCATTGCTTCAGCAAAATTATCGAGTGTTTCCTTACTCTCATCTTCAGTTGGTTCAATCATAAATGCTTCATCAACAATTAAAGGAAAATAAATGGTGGGAGGATGGAAGCCGTAATCAAGCAATCTTTTTGCAACATCTATGGCACGGATTCCTTTCTCCCTTAAATTTGCTAAGGATAAAACAAATTCGTGCATTCTCCTACCATAAAATGGCACATGATATCCAGCTTTTCTTAGCTTTTCCATCAAATAATTTGCATTTAAAACAGCCTTCTCTGCCACGCTTTTAAGCTCTCTCCCTTTCATCAAAATATATGCATAAGCTTTTAAAAGCACAGCAAAATTTCCGTAGAAATGGCTGACCATGCCAATAGAAGAAGGCTCATCATAGTGAAAATAGTATTTTCCATCTTTTTCAATCACCCTCGGAATCGGCAGAAATTTCTTCAAATAGCTTTTCACTCCCACAGGTCCAGCTCCTGGGCCCCCTCCGCCATGAGGGGTGGCAAAAGTTTTATGCAGATTGACATGCACAATGTCAAAGCCCATATCGCCAGGTCTTGCCTTGCCGAGTATTGCGTTTAGATTTGCTCCGTCATAGTAAAGGAGGGCTCCAGCTTTTCTCACTTCTTTTGCAATTTCTAGAATTTCATTTTCAAAAATTCCCAGTGTGTTAGGATTGGTGAGCATAAATGCAGCTGTTTCGTTGCTTAAAGCATGCTTTAAAGCCTGCAAATCGACTTTTCCTTCTTTTGAAGGAATTTCTATAACCTCAAAGCCTGCCATTTTTGCAGATGCTGGATTTGTTCCGTGAGCTGAGTCAGGAATAATAACTTGGCTTCTTTCTTCACCCTTTTCTTCAAAATATGCTTTGGCTATAAGCATTCCAGTTAGCTCGCCGTGAGCACCTGCACATGGTTGCAAAGAGAATGCATCCATTCCTGTTATCTCGCACAATGCCCTTTCAAGTTTATGCATGATTTCCAGACAGCCTTGGACAGTTGATTCATCCTGCAAAGGATGGACAAAAGAAACTTTCTCATTTTTTGCCACTCTTTCAAGCAATTTTGGATTATATTTCATTGTACATGAGCCCAATGGATAGAAGCCTGTATCAACACCATAATTCATCTGGCTTAAATGGAGGAAATGCTTAACCACTTCCCTCTCTGTCAAATTTGGAATATTAAGCTCCTTTCTCTCAACTTCTGGCACAAAGTCTTCTTTTATTTCTTCAATTTCATTTAGCAGTTTCATTTTCCTCCTCCAGAATTTCTTTCATTTTCTTCACTGCTTCATCCATTGTATTTTTGCTGTGCATTTCTGTAACTCCAAATAAAATGCCATTTTTTATGTATTCATCAATGATAAGTCCACCATGTATGCCTTTCTCGAGTAATTGCTCATTCAATTTCTCTGCCTTAATTGGAGCAATAGCCACAAATTCATTGAAGAAATTTTTATATGGTAATAAAAAGCCTATTTTTTCAAGCTCATTAGCCATATACTTTGCATTCTCCATATTTTTTATGGCAACTTTCCGAAGCCCATTTCTTCCCAGAACTGCTGTATAAGCCAGAAAGGCAATGCACAGCAAAGCTTCATTTGAGCATATATTGCTGGTTGCCTTACTCCTCCTTATATGCTGCTCTCTCGTCTGCAAAGTCATGCAGAATGCTCTGTTGCCATTGGCATCTACAGTAGCGCCAACTATCTTGCCAGGCATTTGGCGGACATACTCTTTCTTGCAGGCGAAGATGCCCAGCAGAGGACCGCCAAAGTTTAATGGGCTACCAAAATATCCCTCTCCTATGACAATGTCTGCTCCATAGTTTGAAGGGGGGTTGAAGATTGTGAGATAAAGAGGATCTGTTCCTATAATTAGCATGGCATCCAGCCTTTCTTTCATTTCCTGTATTTCCTTATATCTGTTGTCAATGACTCCGAAGAAATTTGGATTTTCTATATAGATGGCAGAGACATCTTCTTCATCTATATCCAAATTCATTTTTCCGTCTTTATTGAATCCAACTTCAACAATTTCTAGGCCTATGCCTTTGGCATAATTTTTCAGCACACTTTTCTTATTCCAGAAAATGTTAGAGGGAATCAGAATCTTCTTTTTTTTCTTTATTCTGTAAGCCATTAAGCATGCTTCTGCAAGGGCTGTTGCTGAATCATACATGGAAACGTTGGCAACATCCATTCCTGTTAGCTCGCATACAACAGACTGATATTCAAACATTGCCTGCAATATACCCTGAGATGCCTCAGGTTGATAGGGGGTGTATGAAGTATAAAATTCCTGTCTTCCTACAATTTCCTCAACTGCAGCAGGAATATAATGAGGTTTTATTATCGGCAAAAAATGGGGCATGTCAAAAAAGGATTTATTTTTCTCCAGAATTTTTTTTATTTCCATTTCCACTTCCATTTCTTCTTTTGCAGGAGGTAAATTTAAACCATCTATTCTTATTTCTTCTGGAATATCCTCAAAAAGTTCTTCTATGCTTTTTATTCCAAGATATTCAAGCATTTCACGCATTTAAGGCGATATGCTTTGTGTGTATTAAATCTTTTTATTTGTTAA
>CAZNGK010000205.1:0-2749 GCA_964572575.1 uncultured Thermoplasmatales archaeon
AAATGAGAAGATATAACAGAAGGAGATAAACTTTGTTATCTCCTCTTCTTTCATTCAATTGCTCCTATACAAAACTTTAATAAAAATTATCTAATATTCATACATGAAAAAGCTGATAGCAATCTTTGTAATTGTAATTTTTTCTACATCAATTATTCCACTTTCAAAAGGCGAAAATGAGAGGATGGTGAAATTTGCAAAATATTTACCGGATGGCAGAGTGGAATTTTTCATCCTCAAAATGAGATTTCACAGAGGAATGACACCGTCTGAAGCGATAGCACAAAAATGCAGAGAGATTTTTGATGAGGAATTTAATGAGGAATTAACTCCAGGAATGTATCTTATAGTTTCAGCAGGTCAGGGTTTGCATTTTTCATTGCCCCCAAGCCTTTTCCAGCTCTCCTTTTTAAGAATCACTCTGTCTATAATTCCTTCATTGATATATTGCAGTTACACCGGCAATTATTCTGAAACAGACATATACCAATTAACATCTCCAATTAATGAAACGATAATCAGAGGAGGGCATAGAGTTTTATGCATTGGCTTCATTGGCGTCTTGGGCTGGGACGGCATGTTTTCTTATTCAAACACTGGTTTCGCAGGCATTACTCCAATTATATGGACTTCTCAAAATAGCTATTAGAATAAAAGCGCTGGGAGCAGGATTTTCACGTGGCTTCCAGAGCCACGATTTGAACCTGCGTGGGCTTGCGCCCAGCGGCTCTCGAGGCCGCCGCCTTTCCTGGCTAGGCTATCCCAGCGCAATGTTAATATTTATGCTGTTTTATTAAGGTTGCTATGAAAATTGAAGTTGAGATGAGAGAAGGAAAAAGGAGTGTTGAGCTTGATGAGAATGCAACTGGCGAGGATTTGCTTAAGGTGCTGAATTTCTCACCTGATGCTGTGCTGATTATAGTAGATGGCAGACCTATCCCATATAAAGAGAAGATAAAAGGAGGAAAAGTTAGGATAATTCAGGTTGCCTCAGGAGGATAAAAACGATTAAAAAATGTTTATATATTATGGCTAAGCTCCCGTGGTGTAGCGGCCAATCATCTCGGCCTCTCGGAGCCCTTTCTTAGAAGGAGGGGTTGGAGAGAGCCGAAGACCCGGGTTCAAATCCCGGCGGGAGCATTCAACCTATCGATTTTAAATCCCCCTCCGCATTTACTTATTGATGAATAGAAGCATCAAAGAAATCAAAGATGTGCATAATGCTTCTAAAAGGATGGAATATGCTCTTAAAACTTTGGAAAATAAACAGATTTCTGATAGAAACAAAGAATTGATTGAAAAATTTGCCAGCTGTTGTTTATCTGAAGGAATAGGAAAATTAAGAGTCGTGAAATACATTTACACGTTGGCAAAATTGGCAGATAAGTTGTGCAAGGATTTTGATAAAGCGAATGAAGAAGATCTGAGAAATTTAATAAGAAAAATAGAAATGAGCAACGAATATACAGACTGGACCAAAAGAGATTTTAAGATCGCATTAAAGAAGTTTTATAAATGGCATGATGGAAATGGAAGAAAAATTCCAGAAAAAGTGGAATGGATAAAAACAGGAAAGAAAATAAATAATCATAAACTTCCAGAGGAACTGATAACTGTCGATGAAGTCAAGGCAATGGCTGAAGTAACAACAAATCTCAGAGACAAGGCTTTGGTTTTAACTTTATATGAATCTGGAGCAAGAGCTGGTGAGCTTCTATCAATGAAAATAAAGCATGTTGTATTTGATAAATATGGAGCATTGGTTATGCTTAAGGGAAAAACGGGCATGAGGAGAATAAGGCTTGTTGCAAGCGTTCCATCTCTCTCTGCATGGCTTAATGTTCACCCATATAAAGATGATAAAGAAGCTTGGCTGTGGTGTGGCCTGTCAAATATAAACAAAGGAGAAAGACTTTCCTATCTTGGATTAACGAAATTACTTGACAATCTCGCTAAGAGAGCAGAGATTAAAAAGAAAATTCATCCTCATTTATTTAGGCATAGCAGAGCAACAGAACTTGCAAAACATTTAACAGAAGCTCAACTTTGTCAGATAATGGGATGGGTTCAGGGATCAAAACAGGCAGCCACTTATGTTCATTTAAGTCAAAGAGATACTGATAAGGCGATTTTGGGCATGTATGGCTTGTTAGATAAGGAAGAAAAAGAGGGAGAAAAGTTAATGGCTGTAAAATGTCCAAGATGTCATCAAAATAACTCTCCTGGAGCCAGATTCTGCTTTTACTGTGGCATGGCTTTAGATGTGAAAGCAGCAATGGAAGCAGATGAAAGAGAAAAGCAACTTGGTATAAATGTTGCTCAGCTTCTGCAAGATCCAGAAATAGCAAGAGAGATAACAGAGTTATTACTAAAGAAGGCGATGGAAAAGCGAGAGATAATAAAAAATTAACAATAATGTTTTAAAAAATATTTAATCCTATTCTTTAGGTCCTGATATGCGCCAGCAATTTCATCAAAAATTTGTGATAATTCGTCATATTTTTTTGATTTTTCTTTCTGTCCTTCTTTCTCAGCAACTTCTCGGAATTTTTTAAGTAAAAAATCTCTCATTTTTTTATCGCCTTCAAATGCCCTTATTGCCTCTCCTGCATGGATAAATAGTAAAGTTTCAATGGTTTTGCCAATTTCCCTATCATGCATTAGGCTCATCAATATTTGGTACTTTAGAGAAGAGCTATCAAGTATAACCGCATCAGAGTATCCAGTTATTTCTTTATATCTCTTTATC